>LOBW01000040.1 GCA_001516585.1 Thermocladium sp. ECH_B | reverse complement strand
TCTTCCTTAAATCCCTTGGAAGAACTCAAAAAGTTAAAAACGCCCTTAATGAGAAAATAGTAATGCATGAACCATGGAGCGATCACGACGATGATTCGGGTAATGTCTCAATAGAAATAGAACTCACAATTAATTTAGGGGATAAGTGCCGCATAATTGCCCAATCATTAATGGTTGATGAGAAGGACTTACCCTGCAGCATCTCCACTGATTTATCATGTAAAGATGATGAATTAATATATAAGGCAAGCGTGGAGACCAGGAATCCATCGTTAATCTTAACGCTGCATAATACCGTGGATGACTTGATAAGAAGCCTAAAGGCATCTTTAGCGGCCGCAATATAATGCCATTAAGCCTATGACTTTTGAGTATTTGACTGTTGAGTCTGGTCCTGGGTTGATGGGGCATTCGATGGCGTTGTTCTAGGCACGGTTGGGGTTCTGGCAACCGGTCTCTTCTCGGTCTTCCTCTCGCTTTCTGATCTAACCTTTAATATGCCCATATATATAGCACAGTTCACACAGTAAGTCTTTGTAACGTAGTACCTAGTTATTAATGCGCCTTGCTTCTCTAGNTCCTTAGCTAGGTCACCAGGTACTGGAGAGTAAGGCACGGTAACTCTGACCGCCTTTGATCTTGGCACTCGTCGACCGCAATTATCGCAATATACTACAGATTCCTTCCCCTTATCTCCCTTATGGCGTCCACGATTCTTCCTCTTCTTTGGCATAGGCGACCTTGTATTCAATGTTTATAAATATATCGAAACCCGTAAACGGCAAACACGTGAACAGGCATCGTGAGAGCATTCATAATAAAATCCGATACGGCTTACATAGATGAGGAGAAGCAAGCATTTCAATCGGGTAGACTAGATGTGGTGCTTAACTCCATATTAGCTGCAATCATCAGTAGGCGCGCCGGCAAATTAGTTGCTAGGCGTAACGTGGTGGTTATAGCGGTGATGCCGAGAAACGATCCGCCCATTATAATGATTAACTCAAATAAATTACATGACCTAATAATCAACGAAGCCGACCTTTTAAAATTCATAAGCAAAGCGAGGAATGGAGGTGGAGAATTAATGGGAGCCCAAGGCAATATGGAGACGGTTATACACAACCTAAAGCGTGATAATTATGCGATATTTTATCTTCATGAGAAGGGGATCCCTATTAGTAATTTTTTGCCTCTTAGCGATAAGACGGCATTTATATTGGGCAATCAGGATGGGCTTTCCCAAACAGATGAGCGACTAATTAAACGACAAGGAATAACTGCAGTATCATTGGGATCAAGGCCATACATGACGTGGGAGTGCGTGGCGATACTCAATTCAATACTGGATGGCGCAATAAGTTTTCCAAGTTAAACTATTACCCATGCCAACCCTTTTCTTGCCCTTCAGAGTCAAAGCCTTCCTAGACCTCGGCAATACGACTACAAGCCTCATTCCTTCCAGGAATTCGCAATAAATCCAGGTAGGGAAAACATAGGAATTTATTCGGCCATATTTCGATGCGGAAATGCTTAATAGTTAACTAAGTAATAGCGTGGAGATGGAGTCAAGAGCATTTAAGCGATTCATAGATAAGCTAACCAAGGAGAACCTCTGGATTTATATAATTAGGACACTAATGGAGGGCAATAAGACCGGTTACGAGATAGTTAAGTCAATAAAGGCATTAGGCATATCGACTTCCACGGTTAATGTATATATGGTGCTTTATAAAATGGAGAGGGAGGGCTTAATAAAATCCATAGCGCGCAATAATAGTAAATACTACGAGAACACCCAAATGGGATTAACGGCGTTTAATGCCGCATTAACTTTCTTGGGCTCACTGGCCAATAAGCTTGGATGCGATTTTCGGTGTGGTTCATGATTGGCAAGATAAAGGATAAAATAGAGAAGAGGATAGAACCATTGGCCGCAATTCTACCAAGGCGTCCCAACTTAATAACAATAACTGGATTGATATTGGCTATCTTATCCCTTATCCCTGCCCATTATGGAGAACCAATATTAGTATTGATTCTGGTCATCTTAGCTGGACTAATGGATGGACTAGATGGATTAGTGGCCAGGCGATATGGTATAGCATCAAAGTTCGGCGCATTTCTCGACTCCACGTTGGATAGGTACGTGGACTTCATATTGATAATGGATATAGTGCTTCTTGGGTTCTCAAGTGAGTTACTCTTGATAGGGTTTATTGCTTATTTAGGCTCCATTATGACCAGCTACATTAGGGCCCGCGGTGAATCCCTTGGGTTAAAAATGATTGGGAGAGGCCTATTTGAGAGGCCGGAGCGAACAATATATATCATTGTGCTATTGATTATTCTTTCAATAATAAATAATTATTACATCCTATTATATGGATTATCCGTCTTCGCTATTCTAACTAATTTAACCGCAATACAGCGGGGAGCAATAGTTGCACAGGAATTAAATGAGAGTAAGGCCGAGATCCGGAAAAATTAACCGAAGACGGGGGAGGGGGAGGTTTTGAGGCATACAGCAGTATTTTTAAGCACAAAACAATGAACCCTTTAGTGACACGCGTTGAGCGAGAGCGTAATAATATACGTGGAGAACAATAACATCGCAAAGAAGGAGGTTCTTAAGGGCGATGTTTCAACGGTGGTAAAGGACTTAGCCAAGAAGTTAATAGAAGAATGGGACCCTAATGCCAGCGACTTCATCATTCTAAAGGATCAATATCCAGTTAAGTTGCCTCTACCCCTCTCCAAGGAATTAATGGATAAGCTCTCATCATTCGACATAAAGAGAGTTGGCAACGAGGCCGAGGCATCTCTGCCGGTCTACGAAATAACATATAGCAATAAATGGGAGGAAGAGACATTCAAGGCTGAGCGATTAATAGTTATCTCACCTCTCATAAATGACGAGATAACTACGCAAATAACCGATGCTGTAATCAATGCATTAAATGAGGAGTCCGAGGAAAGCGAGGAGCTAGAGTAGGGTTATAATGATTAAATCATGAGGCATAGCTTAAAATAGATTAATACAATTAAAATACCCCTTCGTGAAAGGGGCTTTCATCTCCTTAATCTCCATCGAGTTAAATTAGAATAGTCTTGATCCTATTATGGATTCAAATGGTATATCCAATGCATCAAGGACTTGCTCCAGCGATGATTCCAAGTACTCGATATACTTATCCACATCAACTTCATCTATCCTAGCCAACTGAACAGGCTTGACTCCCTCCTTTGTCTTTGTCTTCACGAAGAATATTATGTCGCCTGGCCCTACTTTATATCCGTAAGGAACCAATTGAGCGGCGGCCTTAATGTGCTGTGGCTTATTGGCCTTATATTCTGACATACCCTTGGAAAGGGCCACCTTTATCATCAGCATGTTAAGCGGTATTTCCTTGTTCTTTAACATGACATAGTACTCCCTCACCTTCTCCTGAATCATTTTTGTGACTTCCTCCACGTCGTTAATTGTCTCTATTTTAGCGAATAACTTAAGCACATCATTAAACGCCATTTTAGCGAAGTCCGGAGTATTGCGCTTCTTTCCCAGTAATCCCTTTATATCCAGGGAACCATCGCTGAGGATGCCGGCATAATTCTTTTTTCTATTGCTCATAGCTATTATCTTGTATGCTTTATCTAGCTCTATATCAATGCCCAAATTATCCCTAACCCAACCTATTAATTCCTCCATCTTCGACTTATCCGGGTTAAAAATGAAGAGGCTATCGGTATCTCCATAAATTGGGTAAAGCCCTAACTCCATGGCCTTAACTAGAGTCGTCGTAATGGATAATCGCCCTAATGCCGTGACTAGTTCGGCAAGAGGCGGGCAATAAAGGGGGAAAATCTCCGCGCCGAAGACTCCATAGGACGCATTAATGAATACCTTTAATGCCGCTTGTATCACATTATAGTAATCCCTCAATGCTGGATTAGGCTCTGACTTAGCTAGTTTCTTATATACTTGAACCCTCATGTCGCGAAGCAGACCCACCAAGAGAGCGGTCATACCCTTTCTATCCATACATACCCAATGATCCATGTCTGGGTATGGTCTATTAACCTCCTGATCCTTCTCTGGGCATCTCACCGTCTCGTAAGATAAGTTCCATCGCTTTATTATAGATGGATATAGGCTTGCGAAGTCAAGGACTTGCACGTTCGGAAATATCCCAGGCACTGGATCTATAACTATAGCCCCCAGATACTTCTTGCCCTTTATTATTGCCTTAGTGGCTGTGGTTCCCTTGGATTTAAGTATATCGCTTTGGTTCGGAATGAGCCAGCCACGCTTCCTATGCTCAAAATAAAGCATATTGCGGATCCACGCAGATACTTGCGATCTAACTAAGTCATCTATAGGCGTCTTAGATATCCTAGCCATTAATACTATGAGTTTCATGACTAAATCATTATTATATGTAGTCAAGTGAAGAGTTAAAAGAGCGTCCCTGAAGTTATAATTAACCAGCTCAACATAATTCATTTCGCTTATTGGCTTCTCCCTCGCCACTTTTGAGATCCCGAGAAGGGAGCCCGCTATAATATCAAGGGACTTCTCGCCGCCCTTATATTTACCGTTAAAGGCATAAGTCTCTATGGCCCTCGAGTTAAAGAACTTATATAAATCTATATGAACGCCTAGGATATACTTAGCCTCATCATTTCTGGTCAATGCTATGGGGATCTCATCCTTCTGGAAACCCAACTTAATTGCCCTATTATATATATAAGTGAAGTCAAAGTTATCGCCATTAAACGTTATAACTATTGGATACATTATCATTTCCTTAAAGAACTCCTTCAATAATTCCTTTTCTGAATCAAAGAACAATAATTCCACATCATTAGACATTAACTTAGTTAAATCGCCATCCTCCAGCTTTATTTCCTTCCTTTTCAACACCAACACCCTCCTCAATCCATCGCTGCCAGCCAATCCTATCGCTATTATCTCATAGGGAGCCTCCTTGGGATTAGGTATCCTATTCTCCTCAGGCGTGAATACTTCAATATCTATGGCCACCCTCTTTAAGTCTGGAACCGGAGTCTGAAATATGGGAAGCCACTCATTAAAGGCGCTTAGGAACTCCTTATCATTGCCATAAAGGACCTGACCTTGCTTCAATAAGTCCTCGGGTATCGTGGTCTCGACCTTCACTAACTTTCCATTATCTATCCTATAAAACATCCCTGGAATAAGCTGCCTATCAAACATATATGATAAGTGATACTTTATCTTGGCCTCCCAAGTTCGGCTTAAATACTCCCTTATGGAATTACCTCTCCCACCAATGCTTAATGGATCCTTAGCATACACCTTAGTAAATGCCTTGTACTTAAGATCAAGAGGATCAAATTTCTGAACAACCTCTAAGTGACTAAAACCCCTGTGCGATATCACCTCCTTATGTTTAGTTACTATATCCTTAGGGGACTCATCTGTTAACAAGTAAGAGCGATGACCGGTATTATCATACCAGAAATAAATCCTGTCATTAGCAAAATCATATAACTTGGCTAAAGCCTTACCTGTCTTCCCATCATATATCAGAGATAACAATATGGCCGGCGGAGAATTAAGAGGAGTCTCGCCAACAAGGGTCACCTGAATCTCTTCCTCCTCCTCAGCCTCCCTAAACTGCTGCTCTTCCTCCTCCTCCGGTTCCTCAATGCTCATTGATTAAACTATTGATTAAACAATTAAAAACCTTGCCACCCATAACCAGAATAATACTATAATGAAGAAACTCGTTACTCTTTTATAAGTAACGATTATTTCATCATTTAAGGCAGAGAATACGAATAACTACCTATTGCCTCACTGAAATCATTGATTAAGCCAGCTGGAGCCAAAAATTCAATTAGTGCCCAGAGTCTCTATTATGCGCATTATCTCAAACCCAGTGGTATTGCCCCCCACTATGGCTCCCCTATTATTAACCACGGAGCCGCCGCGGACGAAGCCGATGCCTCTATTAACGGTTCCAACATTAACTTTTACCTTGAAAATATCGCGAATAGCCTTTACGTCATCATCGCTTGCATCAGGCGTCAGCAATACTCCATTATCATTAACTAATGCTATCGATCCTATAACATATGAGCCGCATAGCTCGCCTTGAATCACCTCCGTATCTAAAACATCGGCTATTCTCCTCAATAATTCCTTCTCTATAATGCTTGATACTAGGGCAACTCTATTATTGACCAGCAATAAATTAGATAACGCAGTGTATTTAGTTGGTATTACCTCAATATTTATATCGCTTAACGATTTCCTTAGTTGATTGACCTCATCATCGGTGGCTATGCTAGGCAATAAANCTCCATTATCATTTCCAGCGACGAATATCCCTATCAAATTGGATTTGGCTATTGTTATGGGAACGATTTCCACCGATAATGCATCAATTACTCCCTGGTATAATCTCTGGGGAGCATCTTGGGGAATTAAGGCGTACTTATTATTAGCGAATACGTATACGCCCACCGCATTTGTTCCGTAGATAGTTAACGGAACTACCTCGAACTTAGCCATAAGTTGAACCATTTAATATCATTGCTCAGCCGCTAGATCTATTAATGCGCTTCCATCCTCATATTTAATCATTTTAACCCTTATTTTTCTGGGCGGCTTCTGGATTCCTCTACTCCACATGACTTCATTAACGGCCGGAGAAATATTGACCTTAGCGGGCTCCACATCTAGGTGACGCGCAGCCAATGATCTTAACATTCGTATACCATAGGGGGTCCTCTTCGTTCTGGATACTTCCCTAGTGCGACGTAAATTGACATTCATGGTTATTTCCTTTATTGATTTTTTCTCTTGTTGCTCACTCATGGAACTCACCTCCCTATAGTCCTAATTTATTTCTTCTCCAGTTTCTTTTAGTATAGGAGAACGTGACTCTCCTATTGGTCTTGACTATGACCCAACTCGGCGGATTCCTATTCCTCCTACCGGCTGCTGCCAGCCGTAATTTCTTCCCAAGCGGCTTATGGCTTGCCATTATACTTCACCTAAACCTTATCCTGTAGTCTTTTTTAGTTTGTTGGTATATGGCCTCCAACATTCTCTTCACATCCTCGTCGGTAACAGGTACCCTTATCCTATTGGCTTGAGCTAGGGCTATTATTTGGGACTCCAATGCCTGAACCAAATCAGGCTTGACCAGCCTTAAATTATCCAGCCTATTTCTAGCCTCAGGCGTAAGGATGGTCCTAAGCAAAGCCCTTTTCTGGGCCTCGATTTCTCTTTGCCGCTCCTCCTCGGCAGCCTTCTTCTGCATTTCAGCCATTTTTCTCTGCCTAATTGCCTCTATATCCTCATCCTCGCCATAATTCTCCGAATCATCTCCATAATCCACGCTCATGAATTTACCGAATTGCATCAGCTTAAAAACTTTTAACGAGAAGACACCGAGGAAAATCCTCACTAAGATCAGTAAGCTTTAAATCCCAGGTTGGCTTGGTTTGATGAATGTCAGCTACCACTAAGGCTAATAGAGGCGTAGGCAAAAAAATAAGGGAATATATTAACTTAATGCTATGGGTATTCAAAGTAGCCAAGAAACCCGATAGAGATGACTATATGTCTATCGTTAAGATAGGCGGCTTATTGGTGGTGGTTTTAGGGGCTTACTCTTTAATATTTAACTTTATTTTCTACTTGCTTGTGACGCCCCACTTCTCAATACCATACCCGGAGAATATAATAGTGCTGGCAACAATAGTAGTGATAATAGCCGCATTATCGATCGTGCTGATAATATCAACGCGAAACATGGGTAAACAAACAAAGAAAGGGGGCAAATCATGAGTGATCAAAACGAGTGTCACTTCATAGCTATACGCACGGTTACTGGACAGGAATATAACGTTGCCGTAATAATCAAGTCTAGGATTGATGCATTGAGAAATACCTCGCAGCCCTCTAACTTCAATGTACCATCCGTGACCGTGATGCCTGATATGCCCGGCATTGTTCTAGTAGAAACGGAGTTCCCATACCTCGCAGCCACTCTCTCCCAAGGAATAAAACACGCCCGAGGAATAATAAAAGGCAAGATAAGTCTAAGCGACTTAACTAAGTCGTTTGAGAAAGAGGTTGAGGTAAACGTTGGTGATACCGTGGAGGTCATATCTGGACCATTCAAGGGATTCAAAGCGAAAGTGATAGATGTTAATAAGAAAGCTGGAACCGCGCGGCTAGAAGTTATAGATGCATCGTCTCTTGTTCCAATAACTATATCGCTTCAACACATTAGAAAAATTACTCAACAGTAGCTAGTCGTGATGATGAGTCTTTCAAGCGCTCAGCTCTAGATCGGCATTTAGGGATTTTCTACTTCTCTCCCCTCATCTTTATAAATATTCATGAGCCAGGAGGCTATGGATATCAACCTAGCCAGATTAATAGATCACACGAATCTTAAACCATATGCTACCACGAGCGATATAGAGAGATTAATAATTGAGGCAAGGGAATTAGGAACCTATGCAATATGCATAAATCCAATATTCATAAAATTCGCCCGGGAATACATAAATCGCCACGGTTTTAATCTACGGATAGCCACAGTAGTTGATTTCCCCTTTGGCGATTCAACAACCGATGTAAGGATAGAAATGATCAATAAGTATGCGATACATGCCGATGAATTAGATATAGTTGCGCCAATGAGTCTAGTTAAATCCAAGCAATTCAAAGAAGTGGAGCAGGACTTGAAGGAAACCATTAAGGCCGCACATGATTTGGGCAAAATAATAAAGGTCATAGTGGAGGATGCATATACAACGCNCGAGGAGAAACGGGAATTATATAGAATTGTAATGATGAGCAATGCTGACTTCATAAAGACAAGCACGGGCTTCGAGGAAAAGGAATATGCAGCAATGCTGGGAAATAAGGTTGGAGCACAGATAGAGAACGTGAAACTAATGGCCGAGCTTTCCCTTAAATATAATCCAAGAATAGGCATAAAAGCATCTGGAGGCATTCATTCCCGGGAACAAGCATTAATGTTGCTTAGAGCCTCGGGGAAGCCCGCCGATCCCGCCCAATTCAGGATAGGAGCAAGTAGAACTAGGGATATTCTGGGATCTTAGGTTATGAATGATTTGACTGACTGTAATGTTTATATATGCGTTACCATTAATTAGACACGCACTTAATTTAAAAACTGAAACCGCGACACTTAACCTATTTCCCTTCTGAATCAATTCCTCAGAGACCTAACTGACCTTCTCCTCACCATAAAGGGCGGGCCTGTCTTTAATTCAATATTATAGGTAATCAGTTATAGATCTTGTTTTGTACCTATTATCAATATCATTAATCATGCTGACCACAAATTCCCTCCAACTCGCTTGACCCATTACCCACTTCACAACCTCATTAATGTGATCCCTAAATACGCTCAACAAGCCTTGCCAAGATACTCCTCTACCAATCAATTGATTTCTCCAATGGGACCATAGATATGCAGGAAGCTGGTTGCCGAACCATACTGCCATTCTTATGCAAGCATCATCACTCCCGCATAATTTTACCCGCTGAAGGATCGCTTCCTTAATATCAAGGGGCTCCGGGGGTATCTCCATGAATTTAAAGTATTGGGGTTGAATTTAATACTTGCGTTTGAATAATGCAATGAATTGAAAAGACTTGGCAACCGATAAAATTAACGGCAAACCTCGCCATTTATAGCTAGGAAGGAGATCAGTCGATTGCTTGGAATAACACTTTTAAAGAGTAATAGGGAAACCCCAGCATGGTTATGTACAAGAACTTAGCTGTATTAGTGGCTGCCGCAGTCGTGGTGTTCTTGGTTCTCTATGTTTCATATAGGCCCACCACGACGCAACCAGTGTTCAATTCAACATACTCAGTATTGAACCAGCATATACCTCAATTACTCTCAAGCGCTCGCTCTGCTGGCGGATTAGTATTTGGCTCAAACAACGCTAGTTCAGTTGTGATTTACTTCCTTAATCCCTATGATGGGGCAAATTACACCGTGACTAACATAAACTCCACCATATTGAGCATGATAAGGCGTGGATCTCTCCAATTAATAGTGCTCCCAAATACAGCACTTTTTGCCCCAACTGGCAACTCAACGCTAATTAATAACGTTAATACTAATTTCCTTGCACTGGACCTATGCCTCTATAAGGTAAATAAATCGGCGGCACTAAATTATCTTCTATGGTTTGAGAACTTGACCGCAGTAAAGGGACCGGCCATAGAGAACTTGACCACTTCTCAATTAATTGATCAGGTAACTAATTATGGTGTTAATGCGTCGTTTAATTTGACTAAATGCGTGAACCAATTATCCGCTGTAACCACTAATTCCAATAAGTTGCAGAGTCAAGCCTTAACATGGGCCGGCGGCAATCTTGTTCAGATACCGCCCACCCCCGTCACATTGATCGTGATAAATACTCAAAGAAATCTAGCGGTACTGAATGAATATACAGTGGGTTACTTGCCTCCCCTCCTAACCACGCTTCATAATTTAGCGACGCAAACACCGCTATATCCTGGCTCCAGTTAGGGTAAGCTGGATCTATTAAAGGGATGCGGAAGGAGATCCCTTAATTCATGTGTCTCATGGCCGCTACTTCCCGCTATTATTATTCGCCGTACCCCAAACTCCTCCATTACTTGGAGACATGCACCACAAGGATATGGCATGCCATGCTCGCTAACCACAACAATAGTATCTATGTCGCGTGATCCCTCACTGATGGCCTTAAATATAGCGACCCGCTCTGCGCACATGGATAACCCATAGGAGGCATTTTCCACGTTAACTCCATGAAAAATCTTACCGTCCTTAGTGATCGCTAATGCGGCTACCTTGAATCTAGAGTATGGAGCATATGAATTGGGTAACTTGGATTTAGCTAACTTAATTAATTCGACCTCATCCATGAATTAAGGCAATGCAGTCTCATTATTAAAGCTTGAGGACCTCAATAGCGCTCAATAAGGCATCTGGATCTCGGGGTGATGAGAGTAGGATCGCGTTGACGCCCATCTTCTCCAGTTCACCTGCTGCTCGTGGCAAATCCTGAATATCAATATAGGGCTGCCCAAGTCGCTTTATCCATTCCCTGTTCCTATCTGTGCCTATTAATAAGTACGGTATTAATCGAGACGTATCTAGCCCCCTTAATTGNCTTGGATCAGCTAGGTTAAGCACTAAGAAGAAATCGGCGCCACTCCTTATCCTGCTCTCCATTGCTGTGCGAGGATAAGCCATGCTTAGCATCATGCCTGCCCTTACTCCCTCGCTTTGAGCCAAGCGAACTGCCTCCTCAGATGACAAGTAACCCACGGAGCGACCAATGCGAGGCTCATCTCCTCTAGTGAATGCTATGTCCAGCCCAAGTTGCTTAGCGCTGAGAATTAGTCCTCTAATGTATAATTCATTTACATCCAAAAGCCTTTGATTAATTATGAGGGGCTTAGAGGGATACATCCGCCTCACAATGCATGCTATAGATAATGGGAGAGGCGAGGGACGGCCCAATGGAGCATCTGGCACATTAAATCCATGAAACTTCCCTAACTCGCTTACATGTTCCTCAAGTAAATCCATTCGTTGAATTGGACGAATCTCGGCATACACTAGCATTACGCGAATCTGGCCCATTAGCTTTTTAACTCTATGGGAAGTCAGGAACGTTCCCCAAATGCTTGTGAGACCCTCGCAAAAGGCGATCGTTGAGAACTGATTATCTTTGCATGGGAACCAAAGCATAGCTAAACCTTTAATAGCGTGTCAATGATTAGAGACATGTTAGGTAAAAGACGCGCATCACTTAGTGAATCCTATGCTGCAGTCATAGCGGTGGCGTTCGGCTTAATGGCTATTGCATTAGCCATTTACGCCGGCAACTTGATTAATGGTTATGCCTCATCTCAATTAATAAAAAGCAATATATGGGGAGCCATAATAGCATACACCACCGTTAATCAAACAATGATAATCATCCAGAATATAGGCCATTATGCGTTCTACATAAATGCCACGTTCATAGATGGATATCCTGTATCCACCATAGTGAGGGGAAGTGGGCATTTACAAGAAACGCATTATGCTGGCCCCGGGCTTGGGCCTAATCAATACATAGAACTAAGCACTAGCAAAAGGGGTTCGATTGCCCAAGCACAATTATGTTCAATAAATGATCCCAAGGTGTGTACAGTTATTTGGACATATATAAATTACACCCTTAAGACGGCGGCCCCCTCAATCAGAGGCACTGGATTGGGAACCACCATAACGATATCGATAATTGACCCGTATAATGCCGATTGGACGCTTAATTGGAGCGGGGGCGCCACGGGTAGCACTAGCGAGAACAAGAGCGAGACCATCTTAATTAACTCGGCGTCAAATGCATCAGCGGTGGAGGCGTGCCTATACCCAACACCATCCCCACCTTACTATCCATACCCTAGATGCATCTCGATTATGCCGGGCTCCTCCACGTCAATGAGTATTGAATATAACTCGACTGGCACAATATACGTGAGCGATACTTATCCCAACTCCAGTTGGATTCTAGACTGGAGCGGCTATAGCACGGGCTCCATAATGGGCAATGGAAGCGATATGATTAGGATACCGGCGGGCACCGGAGTAAATGTGACGCTCATGGCGAAATCATGGGATGGCGAGGAATGTATTGTTAAGCCAAGCGAGGCTAGACTTGAGGCGCAAGGCTTCATTGCCTTCACGGTAATTAATTGCCCAAATTATAATTATTATCTTATCTATTTCAACGCAACCACGCCGCTCGCCGGATACTCATTATCATCAATTGACTTACCCCTCACCTTTAGTAATCAACCAATTGTTACGGCTTACCTAGATGACCCAATTCGCTTGGCCACAGGATGGAATAAAGCGCCGCTGCCTCCAGGCATTATTCAACCCAACGTGACAGTCATGGGCTTCACATTAATGCTAAGCGGACCGGAGATAGCGTCGTGGGCTCTCCCCACTGCAACTTATGTGTGGGATATCAATGGCACAATCATAAAAATTGAACTAAAGTGGATTAGGGGGAGCGGGTTATATGTTTTAAATGTGCCGGGAGAAGTTTTTCTTGGACCTAGAATAAACTCCTCGAGAACTGGAGTAATTTCAGTGCTTCTGGGTTGGCTTGAGTTAAATGGAGCTCCCATAAATTCGCCCATAATTCCAAATAATTGGCCCTGGTGGACCACAGTTAAAGCAGCGACGGGCAGTATTTCTTGCATGAATGGATTGAAAGTTATGACTTCCCTAGGCGATTATTCGCTCATCATNCCCTCAATACTACAATTTTACCAAGTTAAAATACCGCTTCCTAGCCCCGCAACCAGCGTTAATATAACTACCAGTGATCCGAATTGCGCACTGCATTGGAGTGACCCCCAAATGGATATACTAAGCCTAGCTATAAATCCAATAACATTATCCACAGGCAACACTTACTATTTCTGGGTGGCCCACCAATCAACGAGTGGCGGCGCATTATATGATGCCTATATAACCGTGAATGACTCCGATAAGGCCGGCTGGAGCATATCAACTAGTAATGGACAAACCCTCACTGGATCAGGCTCTATCTCGAAAGCCATGATAACTTGGAGCAGCCGTAGTGAAACTACCCTCACGGCAAGCATAGTCAGTAATCCAATTAATTACACGTGCAGTATTAATCCAACAACTGCACAGGCAAGTAACGGGGGGAGCTATGCCTTCATGGTTAGCTGCACCCCAATCATGTTACCCCCAGGCACAAGTGGGGGAGGAGGCACTGAGCGTTATTGTAGCATAGATGCCTCCACAACAAGTAACGTGTCTCTAGTTAACGAGTTGGGGCTAGACTTGGTTTACCCCATCACTGCAATAGTGAAGGGAGGCAGCTATACCTACTTCCTCTTTGAGGCCAGCAACAGCGTGTCGGCAGGTCTAGGCTTCATAAATTGGTTATTTACTGCTAGTTCCGGATCAATTACGCCAAGCAAAAGCGGGAACCAGGATGCAGTAGTTAAATTCGAGTGCCCAGCTAATATTAGTAAAAACATAACTGTTTCCTTAATTGGACTAGCTAATTATGGGCAGAACTCGATTAAATTCACCGATTTCCCAACATCGCTTCAGTATGATATGGGCAATCCACCCCCAACCAGTGTAGCGGATTATGATTTTTCCTGGAGCATCTATACAAGTAATATTCAATCAGTGAATTGGGGAGGAATAAAGCTAAACAATACTGCCCTGGAGGCGTTCGCTACCATATGGTTAGGAACCGGATCTGAGCTGAACGCGCATGAAATAACGATGGCTCCAAGCAACATGTGTCCAATAAATGATACTGTTCTAACCATTGTAAGTGATCCAAGTAATTCCATTAGTAATCCCGGCAATAATGGATCGGAGAATTTCGTAATACAATATATATTAGCATGCGAGAAAGTAGGGAATTAATAGACACTATAGAATTAATAAACAATGAGAGGTCTCACCCCTTTAGAGCGGGGAAGGGGTTAGATTCGGTTGTATTTCATCCATAACCTCTATATATCCACCACCACCAGGTATAATGATTAGGATTATTTACGTCACCGGTCATATTATAGACTATGCCATTTAAGTAAATCGCCTCTCTCCAATTAGGAATTAGCGTTGTTAGGTTATTTAAAAATGGTCTAGCTGCGGGAGCATTCGGATTTGGAATCGACATGAGGGTCCAATTACAAAGCCATATATCATACATTGGATATTGATAGCCTAAACCGAATTGCACAACATATGTTCTATTTATAGGGATACTCGTGTTCACTGGGAATCCTATATACATTGGATAGAAGGTAACTAATCCCGTGGATGCATTGTAGTGAAGGAGAGTAAGGGGACCGCCTCCTCCCGTATCCCCGAAAATCTCTATTGGAGGCATACTGGAATTACTGGGAATATCTAATTGAATCATACCACCCTGGGTGGCTAGGGGCCCAGAGGGGAAATTCGCGGCTAACCAACCACCCGATAAATAAACAACTCCCCCAGGCTCCGCACTGGGATATATGCCGCCGGCGAACCTTAGGGTTCTATGTATTAATTCCCTTCCCTGGCCCGGATGCGCCACTATTGCNCCAATTGTCCACACTGTTCCATTATTAAAGGCAATGGAAGCAACATAACAGGATTCCCATGGCTCGACCAGATCCAGATTAGAGGCTAACCAACTTAATGATGGAGGAATAACGCTCTTATTAATATAAATTGTCCTATTAATGTAGATCGTGTGATTAATGAGAATCGGTATGGTCCTATTAATATAGATCGTGTGATTCACTATTTTGAGAACGGTAATTGGAACCGACTTATTGACGTAGATTGTTTTATTCAAGTAAATCGGCACTGTTTGAACCACGGTCTGTAATCTAGCCGCAAGGGGGCCTTGACCCATAATTCCTGCCATGGCTATGCCCAGCAACACTGCTAAGGCAATTATGATGCCTAGCAGGATTTTCGGCAGAATGTATTCCTTTATAACCCACATCACCATTGCGTCGCATGATAACCAATATAAAGTTGTTCATTAATTGACTCCCATCGACTATCAATGCCAATAATTGAGCCAAAAGAGAAAAATATATGGGAAACTAAAATACCCTTATCTGATACTTGGTCTCTATTAGCCTAAAGAGATCATTATTCATCTTGGCTGCTTCCCCCTCTAATGCCTTTCTCCTAGCTGTTATTATAGCTCTCGCATCCTCGCTGCTTATTGCTTCTGCATCTTTTGCAACAAGTATTCCCTCATGTATGTGGCGATTTAAGTCCAGCAACGCAACCACATCAACCGGTAGATTATTGCCCAGTCTCTCCTTTATTTTACCCACCATACAACTCCAGTGAATTGGACCGCCCTTTACGAATGTAAATAGCTGGCCCTCCATAACTGGCTTACCGCATGAAATGCATTTCCATTGATTCTCCGACATGATTAAAACATGACCCAGAGCCGAATAAAAACATAGCTCGATTGACCAGAATCCCAAATATCTTCAACGACTTCCAATCGAATGATTTGCAAGTCATCTAGCAAAAAGAGGGCACCATCCTACTTTCCATCATAAGAGAATGGGCGTTCCCGAGTTCCCTAAGGGTTATGCTCCTTTTACTGGTACTACTAATCTCCCCTTTCCTCAGCATTGCAGGAGCAGTTGATCCCCGCTCCCCCCATTCCCATGAAATTGAACAGAGAAGGGCATTATACACATGGGGGAAACCTCGCCATTTATGGCGGGGATGAGGGGAGGAAATAACTTTATATTAGTGGTGTTCCTGTTTTTCTGATGCCCATTGTGGGGTTTAGGTTTAGAGCATATACTGACGGACAGACGCTGAGGGCGTTAAAAGCCCAGTTGGAAGTGGCTTGTGAGGTCTACAATACCCTACGATGGGCAGACACATACTTCTACCATGAGGATGGGAAGGGATTAACCCTCACGGAGTTGAGGCAACTAGCCCTCGACTTGAGGAAACAAGATGAGGAGTACC
>LOBW01000039.1 GCA_001516585.1 Thermocladium sp. ECH_B | reverse complement strand
GAAATGAACGAGAAAAGATGGATAGAGAACGACAAGAAATGGGAAGAGAACTTCAAGAGATGGGAAGAAAACGACAAGAAATGGGAAGAGGCTATGAAGCGGTTCTCCAGGATAGAGCTTGAGTTGGGCGCATCCGTGGAGAGCCAATATAGCCGCTATGTTTTGGAGGACTTGAAGGATGAGGTGAAGGCCAGGGGAGAAACCGTGGAGCAACGCGTCAGGAATATTAACTTAGACGGCGTGGAAATAGACTTATTGGTGACGACGGATAGGGCGGTGTATGTTGTGGAGGTTAAGGTAAGGCCCACCATTAATGACGTGGGCGCCCTCCTCGCTAAGGCCGAGGTGGTGCAGCGAAACCTGAATAAACCCACCGTGCCTATTCTAACGGGCTCATACATAGGCGGGGAGGTAGAGGCTTACGCTAAGGGCAAGGGGGTAAAGATATATAGGTACTAAATCGATTCATCCATGTGTCCCCAAAGAATGGAGCGAACCAGAATCCTCGACATGCTTGGGCTACCCCCTTCAATATAGTCCAGCACAAGGGGGTCGGGCCTTCATAAAACGAATGGAGGATCTCGCCCTTCAGGGGAGGGGGTCACATTTTGAATGCACCTTCCATCCTGAAGCGCCTCCTGGAGTAGCTGAATAATGTTCTCCATAGCCCCACGCTTAGGGCCACTATGGTGATTGCGAGGAGGAGCGAGGTGGCGTTTAGTCCAGCCACGTTGCCCGTGGAGACGTAGTAATCCATTAATCCGGATATGCCGTTCACCATGTAGTACTTATTCCCCAATTGAATGTACTCCGCCAACTGGAGCCCGCCCCACGTGCTTCCCACGGTGCTTGCGAGCCCCGTCACCATTGCGGGGAATGCCCCTGGGAGGACGAGGTACCTCATCTTCTGTAGAATGGTGAATCTATACGTTGCGCTGAGTTCCCATAGCTCCCTCGGTATTGACTTGACCCCAATGTAAGTATTGTATAGTATATACCACACCGTGCTTAGGTAGGCAGTCACTAAAGCCAGGGACTCGAGGGCTCCATCGAAGCCCAGGAACCTAGCCACGGCGGTCACGAATGGAGTGGCAATGAGGGGGATATATGAGGGGGCAGGTATCGAGGCAAGGGTCTCGAGGACATAGATTAAGATGGATTCGGCGCTCCTCTTCACAGCCATCACGTACGCCGCAACTATTGCCGTTGCCAGGGAGGCTACGGTGACTATGAGGACCCTCAAGTAATCCAGCCCCAGCAAGTATAGGTAGAGATCCAGGTGGCTCCTCAAGTCGCTAAACATGGAGAACGCGGCGGGACCCGTGAACGCGAGGTAAACCGCGTACATGAATAACCCGGCCAGGGCCGCGCCTATGATCATCGAGGCGTAGCGGGGAACCCTGGGCCTTAACCTACCGTAGGCCCTCTGCCTGGAGTTCAGGGACACTAATCTAGCCCTGCTCGCGGGCGTTAAGGGCCTCTCGGGCAGAACCCTCCTCAACCTCCTCACGCCCCTCACCATTCCCCCCCTCAACCTGCTGGGCAGCGCCGCCAATCGGGACGCTGGAGCCGTGAGGAGTGGGTCGTAGGTGAACTTCATGGACCAGTCAATGAGTGGGTAAAGAATGAAGTACGTGACCGCCACCACTAGTGCCACGAGGACCCCTAGGGAGGCAATGGCCATATCAATTAAGCCGGACTCCGTGTAATTATAGATGAGCGTGCCTATGCCGAACGCGGAGTACTCCGTGGTGCCCACCGTTATGACCTCGCTCACAGTTATGTAGAAGAGGCCGACAGCGAAACTCGTGACCACGTTAGCCACAGTTCTCGGTATTGTGGATGGTATATAGAGGTGCCTCATTTTCTCCATGAAGGTGAGGCTAAACATGTTCGCCACGTCCTCCAGGTTCTGGCTAATCGTCTTTATCGCCTCGTACTGCCCCACCCAAATATTCCAGGCCACGCCGGTGAAGACCAGGAAATCAACCGATAACTCAACCCCAATCCCATGAGGTAAATGGCCCAGAAATATTGCTAGGACGAGGGGGAAGAACGTGACTATGGGAACCCCCTCCAGGGTTTGAGTCGTGGATAGGAAGATCGATTCAACAGTTCTATTCTTAGCGGCCAAGTACCCCAGGAACCACCCAGTCACTATCGTGAGGCCAATCATGGCGAAGACGCGGCCCAGCGTGGCGAGCCCCGCCAATAGGATCAGGAGAATGGGGGGAAGCATATCACCGCGCCTCCTTAACGGTAGTGGATATTATGGAGTAAAGCCTATCCACCACTTCGTTAAAGACGGGGTCCCTCGAGTTCCGCGGCCTCGGCAATTCAATGGGTACCTGGGACACCACTGTGGCGGGCCTTCCCCCCAGAATCACAACCTTATCCGATAACTCCACCACCTCCTCGATATTATGGCTAACCATTATCACTGACTTAACTGTGGACTCCTTGCTGAACACTATGTCGAGGACCTCCCTCCTCAACCCCTCAGCGGTTATGGCGTCGAGGCTGGCGAATGGCTCATCCATCAAGAGGACCAAGGGCTTCGCCACCAGCGCCCTGGCAATGGCGACGCGCTGCCTCATGCCGCCGCTCATCTCCTTGGGGTAGTAATCCTCGAATCCCCCCAACCCAACTAACTCAAGCATTGCCTGGGCCCGGCGACGCCTCTCCTCGCGCGGCAGCTTCTTGTGGAGAAGCGCTAACTCCACGTTCTGAAGGGCGGTTAGCCAGGGGTATAGGGCGAAGTCCTGGTAAATCATGGAGATGAGGGGAGTCGGCTCAGTCACCTCCTCACCCCTTAGGAGAATCTTACCCTTATCGGGCTTAACGAGGCCGCTTATTATCTTGAGGAGAGTCGTCTTGCCGGTTCCCGAGGGGGCTATTATGGAGACGAATTGATTCTCGCCCGCCTCAAACGATACATTGCTGAGGACGGGCAACACCCCCTTCTCTGTCCTATAATTAAAAGAGACGCCAATCACATCAAGTATTGCAATTATCCCACCGAGCCCATGCATCTATATAGGGTATTTAAGCATTACCGCGAAGAAAAGAGAAAAAGAGGGGAAGCCCTTCACCGAATGATGTTCCCATCATCCCCATAAAGCAACTCCCTCAAGGGGTGGAGGACGCCCATCAATGGGGGTAAAACTTATTAATTCCTGCGAAGCGAGAGGCAAGAGGTAACCTCCACAGAGGCCCGTCGAAGACGCAATGAAGCGGACGGGTTACCCCGGCCTCAATTCTCATAATATTACCCAATATTCTTAAGGCTTACATTTATATACATGACGCATGGAGTTAAGGCTATGGCCATAATAGTTTACTGCCAGCACTGCGGCCACGACATTGCGGTATTCAGGAAATTGAGGACCCCGCCCGAGCTTCTTCAAATACTGCTGCAGAGAATAGGTCCGCGCTGCCCTTACTGTGGAGCGCCGTTCACGGTCCTCGACACCAGGAACATAAGGTACTCCGCGAAGCCCCTCCCAGTGCCCCGGAGGCGCGTGGTGAGGAGAGCGCATTGATGCCAAAACATTTAATAAATAAGGCCAACTGAATGGGCCGTGAGCGACGTCTACTACGCATTAATAACCGTGGGGATGCTGGTCTCCGTCTCAAAGATCATCGGCGTCGCATTCGAGCGCATTGGGATTAACCACATAGTGGGGGAGATCCTTGGGGGAATGATAATGGGTCCATACGCGGCCGGCCTCCTAATCAATACATTGCTCTACAGATTCATTGGATTCAACCTAATCGATATAAATGATTATGTCCTAGCCATATCCGACATAGCCCTCATATTCCTCATCTTCTCGTCCGGAGTCGGGGAAGGCTTCGCGCCGCTTAGGAGGAGCGGGGGTAAGGGCCTCGTCGTTGCGGTGGGGGGAGCCGCCGTGCCATTCATGGCGGCCTATTACTATTACTTCATGGAGATCCACGACATTAAGGCCGCGATGCTCCTCGGCGCAACCTTCATGGCGACGAGCACTGCTGTTGTGGTTAAGCTCCTGGATAACGTGGAGAACAGGAACGTGTGGGAATTAATATATAACGCCGTGGTGCTCGATGACGTGGTGGGCATAGTTTCCCTCGCCGTGGTTCTCACCCTGGCAACCGCTAGCCACGTCAGCATAAGACTAGCAATAGAGACGGCCGTGGCCCTCGTTGCGGTGTGGACGGCGATGCTCGTGGCCTCCCTAATGATAATACCTAGAGCAATGAATGCAATAAAGAGGCCGGAGTTAATAGAGTCATCATCGCTCGCGGCCGCGTTCGCAATGAGCGGCATCTCAGTCATGGTTGGATTATCCCCAGTCGTCGGCGCCTACCTCGCCGGCATCTCCGTGGGGGAGTCCCTGGTAAAGGAGAGGGCTCGCTCCTTCTCCCAAACGCTGGAGTCCAGCCTGGGGCCCCTATTCTTCGCCACTCTTGGAGCCGAGGTTCCGCTCCAGGAATTCCTGAATCCAAGCATTGATTTAGGCGTCCTAATAGTCACATCAATAGCCGTCGCCACTAAGGCGCTTGGCGCAATGATGTTCTCCCTACCATTCACGAGGAAGCCAAGGGACTCGGCGCTGATTGGGGCAATGATGATTCCCAGGGGAGAGGTTGGACTCGTGATAGCGGCCACGGGGTACAGCATGGGAATAATAACTCCCCAGCTCTATAGCGAAACAGTGCTAATGATAATGGCAACGACGCTCCTGGGGCCCCTCCTAGCACCAAATAGGCGCGGGCATCCCTGAATGAAGCCGTTCAGGGACTCTGATGGAGGCTGACCTCCTCCCCGCCCTGAATGGCGAGGTTTGTCGTTAGTTTTATCATTGCTCGGAGCCGGGGCTCGATGCCTCTATTGTTTCCCTGAATATCTCCTTTAATCTATTCATGGCCTTATCCATGGTGTTCATCATGGCTATTTGCCTCCCGTTTCTCCCCATGGAGTCGCCATCCATTTTAAGCGCATCCATCATTCTCCCAGCCAAGTCCTCCACATCATTGGCCCTGAACACGAATCCATTCACTCCATTCGCCACTAGCTCGGATGACCCGGCTCCACTGCTCACTATCACTGGCTTACCGTGTATCCAAGCCTCAAGGGTGGTTATGCCGAAGCCCTCGAGTTGGGAGGGCAATATAACTAGGCGACTCGCCTCATATAGCGCCGCTAATCGCTTATCATCCACGAATCCAAGCATTTTAACCCTATCCTCAAGGCCCAGTTCCCGCACCATCCCCAATAACTTACTCCTCCAAGCCGCGCCCTTGCTGTGGCCAAGCCCGGAGCTGGTGAAGCTGCCGTCCCCAACGAGGACCAGGACAAGGTCCCTCCTCTCCTTAGCCACCTTACCGAATGCCTGAATCGCTATGTCCTGCCGCTTTATGGGATCCATCCTGGCCACGAGGAGAATTATCTCCTTACCCTCCAGTCCATACTTGGCAAGGGCCTCCTCAACTGCCCCCGGGGACACAACGTGCTGCGACTCATCTATCCAGGGATAGAGCTGGAAGGCGCGGCCATGGTACCCAAGCCTAGTGAGTCCCTCCATTTCCCTCCTGGTGCTAACTATCAGGGAGTCCGCGGTCTCCATGTTCTTCAGTATGAATCTAGCCATGAGGGGCTGCATCAAGGATGGCACGAATGGTATGTGCCACTGATACACCACGGGGGCAGATGGACCAATCATGTTGCTGACCAGCATTAATTGAAAATCATGAACCCAATACAGGTCCACCTCGGTAAGGAACTGCATCAGCCTCTCGGCGGTTAACCAATTAAAGGAGGCGAAGGCCTCGTACTCCTCCTTATTAAGCCTCATCCGGGAGATGCCGTGAATCTCGTTCCAGAGGGACTCCTTGAAGTTAGTGTAGAGAGGCACCTTATCGCTCGTCATGTAGACGCTGTGATTCTCTATCCCACCATACCTAAAGCAGGGCGGGGCGCTTGGGTTAAAGGAGACCCAACGCACTGCCGAGAATTCCCCGCTCCTCATTAGGGAAGCAACCATGGGCCCAACCATGGCCGTCACGCCGCCGGGGCTCTTCTGGTAATCCTCTGGATCCATTGACTCCACATCAATGCAATCCGACTCGCCGTACTTGATCAGTATGTCCTCCATTGATGCCCTGAACCTCACGAGGGGGGTTTGGGTTGATATGACCGCCCGAAAGCCCATGCCAAAGCAATGAAGCCCTTAAAGATAAACTTTTTCCGGGAAACGACCTTACCGGGACTTACCGCGCTCCTTACCAAAATGGGGGTTAAGGGGCGGAAAGCCTCGCCCCTTTAGGGCGGGGAGGAGGTCAGCTATGCATTAATGCTCCTCAAAACCGCGGGGAGACCGCATAGGTCCTCTATCGCTAGGCGCGCCCTTGCCTTACCGCCCACGGCCACAGTGATTAAGCCCAGCGATTCGGCTCCCATATCGTTCTCCTCATCCCCCACCATAACGGCCTCCCCCGGCCTACACCCAAGCACCCGAAGCGCTCTCCTGAATATGTAGGGGTGAGGCTTCCTGCGTAGAGTCCTATCGCTGCTTATTATCGGTATGCGGGGATACTTGAACTTCTTCATGAAGCCCGTGATGAAGGCCCGGTGAGTCACATTGGAGACTATGGCGACCCCAAAGCCCCCCGATAGGAGGTCCCTAATCACGTCTAGGGAGCAGGGCGTTGGCACTGAATTATCTATGAAGGCCCTCGTGATGGCCTCCTTAACCATGGATGGCGAGCACCCAGTATAGTGGCTTATTAGCGCGGCCTCGGCATCTATATTTATCTCAACCATGCTGGCCCTCCTCAATATATTGGTGCATTTCCTTACCTCCTCATAAGCCTCGGCCAGGGAATCAACACCGCATAACTGCATCCCCAGCTCATTTAATTCCTTGAGGAATAGCTCCTCATCCCTGAAGCGCGCCACGGTGTTCCAGAAATCGAGGAGGACGCACTTTATCAAGGTGTTCACCGCATCATCATAGCCCGGCTCATCATGCAGTCAGCCCTTGCAAGCTTAATCACAACTTAACTACCTCCACCCCCTCCGGCTTCACGTCGATATCCGCATACACCTTGACGGGGACGCATTTCTGGGTCAATAGGTTAAATATCTTCATGGCTCCCTCCGCGCCGCTGGCCTCATAAAGCTCTATCCTGGCATCCATATTATTGGCCGTCACCTCATTAGCGGTCAATAAGTACTTATTATAATCAATGCTGGGGCACAGGACCGAAATAACTATTAACCTACCGCTCTCGCGCCTAGCCCTACTCAATGCATCGCTCAATAATTGCCTGTACTTATCCATGTCATCATTACAGACCCCCAGAAACGCGTAAGTGCATTCATACTTATCCTCAACGCTATTCATGCCCTCCAATGCAGTTGCGGGTATTTTTTATTTTTATCCCCTAAACACGGCGGTAAACCACCGTCCTTACGGGCGGGGTCTCTGGTATTAGTGAGGTGAGGGAGAACGCGAGCCTCGCCCCTCAAGGCGGGGAGGGGAGCGGCAACCCATCTCTTTATAAATGCCACGAGCGATGGCCGGAGAGGAATGCATAGGGTAATCAAGTGGGAGAGGAGCGATGATATTTACGCCACCGTGGAGTTCAGGGTGAAGGCCAAGGCCAGCTCGGTGTATGTGATCGGGTCATTCACTTCATGGCATCCAGGCACTGCGCCCCTCAGCAGGATCGGCGAGGATGAGTGGGTGGGGGAGTTCAGGATTAGGGAGGGGAATCATTACTATGCCTTCATGCTTAACGCGAGGGACAAGTTCCTTGGGGACTGCAGCGACACGGTTAAGATAGATACATTCGGGGATGCTTGTAGATTACAATTGATCAGCGATGTGGAGGCATTCAGCGGATCCTCATGGCGATTCCGGGACCCCGGGGCAGGTCTGGAGAGGGTTAGGACGAGGAGCATGGAGCCGGAGGGTTACCTTGACTTGGGCGAAGTGGATGGATTAAGGTGGTGGGAACGCGAGTCCTCGGGCGTGGAGGGGGGCTGCGACTTGGAGCCTCCGCAATGGGTTCTTGACTCTATTATTTATCAAGTGTTTCCGAGCAGCTTCATGAGGGACTTCAAGGACTTGGGGGATAAGTTGAGCCACGTGGCGGATGTGGCTGACGCAGTGTACCTGAATCCAGTGTGGGAATCCCCATCCTACCACGGCTACGACGTCACGAATTACTTCAAGGTTAAGGAGGAGTACGGCGGCAACGCTGGGCTCCTGGAATTCATGGATAGGGCTCACTCCATGGGGATTAGGGTGATTCTGGACGGCGTCTTTAACCACGTGTCCTCAATGCATCCCCTTTTTCAGGATGTCGTGGAGAGGGGCGTCAAGAGTCCATTTCATGATTGGTTCATCATAAATGGGGATAGGGCCGATCCCTCTCAATTCAATTATGAGGCCTTCCTATCCGTGAGGAAGATGCCGAGGCTGAATTACGGCAACGAGGGCGTCAGGAGGCTCGTGAAGGATGTTGGGGAGTACTGGGTGAGGGCCGGCGCTGATGGGTGGAGGCTGGACGTGGCTCACGGCGTGCCCCCCTCATTCTGGAGAGAATTCACGGAAGCAATCACGAGCGCCAGGAGAGACGCGTATGTTCTGGGCGAGGTCTGGGGCGAGCCTGATCCATGGGTTTGCAGCATGCATGGAGTCACGGACTTCGCCGTTTATAGATTCATTAATAATGCAGTGAGGGGCAGCATTAATGAGCGGGAGGTGAGGAGGCTGCAGTTGCTGCCGAGGGGCTTCCTATACGCGTCGTGGAACTTCATTGATAACCACGATACTCCGCGGCTACTCACCGTGGCTCAGGGCAATCCCAAACCAGTTAGGCTTGGCTTAGCCCTAGTCTTCACGTTGCCTGGGGTCCCCATGATTTATTACGGGGATGAGGTTGGATTACCGGGGGGCCCCGATCCTGATAATAGGAGGCAAATGATTTGGGATCCAGGCGAGTGGGACTTGGAGACCCTGAGCCTCATTAAGAGGTTAAGGGAGGCAAGGAGGGAGCTGCCGGAGCTTAGGCGCAGGGCGTGGAGCATTGAAGTTGCAAGCGGCGTGGTTAGGGTGAAGCGATGGGGGCGGAGACTCGTTGAGTTAGTGGGTAATTTTTCTGGGAGGCAGATGGCGGTGGACGCTGTGGGGACAGATTTAATTACGGGTGGGGACATAAGCAAGATTGAATTGGAGCCCTACGGCTTTGCGTTGGTGGTTTCATGATTAAGCTGGTCAAGTGCGGCGAGGGGGATATGGATAAGATCGAGGGGCTTGAGCGGCGAATCTTTAAGCCGAGCGAGCAGTACACATTATCATTCATTTCCTGGCTCTGCAGAAGCTGCTCCCGGTTCTCATTCATTGCATATGATGGGGATAAACCCATTGGCTACATTATTTCCTGCATTGATGCCCCCCGGCAGGGGCACGTCGTGGCGGTGGGACTCATTAAGGATTATAGGGGGCGGGGGTTAGGCAGGAAATTGATGTGCGCCTCCATGTGCAGCCTCGGGGACTCCATTGATAGAATAGTGCTTGAGGTCAGGGTCAGTAATTACGTTGCGCAGGGACTCTATAGGGACTTGGGGTTCCAGGTGAGGGATCAAATAAGGTCTTACTACAGCGATGGGGAGGACGCGTATTACATGGTGATGGAGGAGGATGATTATAGGAATGCACTAGTCAAGTGCGGCTGCGCGAATCGATCTGGGCGTAATTTTTAAGTGCCGGCTCCTCCTTGCTTAACTGTGATTAGGGCTGATGGTGCTGCTGAATCTACGTGATGAATTGAACCCGGTATGATAGTAAAGACTTGATTTTCTCCTCCAGCAGGTGATTTATGCACTCATCTAGGTTGATTAGGTCCTCCTCGCTGCACTTAGCCGCCAACGCGGCGTACTCGGTGGGGGTTAGCTTGACCCTTATCGTGGGCATGCATTACCCGTTCAATTAAATTATATAAGGATACCTGATAAAATAGATACCCAAATATTCCTGCTGACTCCTCCCCGCCCTGAGGAGCGAGGCTTCATATTCCTGGTGAGCCCCTTATATTTGACTAATTGGTATTTATCCCTAGTCTTACTATAAGAGTAAAATTGATATGATACATAATGCTTTAAAACAATCTATATTCAGCGAGTATATGCCTAGAGTAGGAATAATAGGCGTCGGCTGGTTCGGCTTCCAGCCCGAGACCTCCACGTACTCCTTCAGGGAAATGACGTATAAGGCCGCCAATAGGGCATACATGGATGCAGGCGGACTTGACCCACGAAAAGACATCGATGCATTCGTCAGTTCACAGGAAGACTTTTGGGAGGGCATCTCAATAGCCGATGAATTCGCTCCGGACCAATTGGGGGGAGCAATGAGGCCCGTCTACACCGTGGCCGGGGACGGCTTGCAGGGACTCGCATCGGCCTACATGATGATAAGGAGCGGGCAATTCGATGTCGTTGCCGTGGAGTCACATGCTAAGCCCAGCGACATAGAGACCCTGGGGGACATAATTAATATGTCCATGGATCCAATAACTATGGCGCCACTACGAGTGAGGAATCCACATGCCTTGGCGGCGCTCGAGGCCAGGCTATACATGCATAGAACCGGCGCCACCGAGGAGGACTTAGCCCACATAGTGGTGAGGGCGAAGAGGAACGCGATTAAGAATCCCAGGGCCTCCTTCGCAATGAATATTGGGGAGGATGATTACTTGGGCGGCGAGAAGATCCTGGATCCCCTGAGGAGGCTGGACGTGGCTCCACTGATTGATGCCGCCATAGTCATTGTTCTAGCAAGCGAGGAGGCTGCGGGTAAATTCACCGATACGCCGATCTGGGTTAGGGGAGTTGGGTGGGCCACAGAGACATCCCAATGGGAACTACACGACATGGAGTACCCGCTCCACGCCGCCACTGCGGCCCGGATGGCTTATAAGATGGCTGGGATAGATGATCCCCAGAAATCAATTCAATTAGCTGAAATCGATAATAGGTACTCATTCAAGGAGCTTCAATTCATAGAGGCACTCGGACTCTCGCCCCGGGGAGAAGCGGTGAAGCTCATGAGGGATGGCGCATTCGAGCCTGGGGGCAGGTTACCCATTAACCCAAGCGGAGGCGCATTGGGGGAGGGCGTGCCCCTTGAGGCGCATGGATTGGCGAGACTGCTCTACGCCGTTGAATCGCTGAGGGGCGATCAAGCCCCAGCGGAGACCGCCGTCATTCATGGATGGAGAGGAGTGCCCACAACAACTAGTTCAGTGGTGGTTCTGGGGAGGTGATGCCTATGAAGATGAATACTGAACTCAAGCAGCGCGTCGCAGTGGTTGGGGCTGGATTAACGCTATTTAGGCGCAGAATGCTGGATACGCCGAAGGAGTTGGCGTGGATCGCCGCCAAGCAGGCGCTGGATGATGCTGGATTAACCCTTAAGGACGTGGATGCAGTTGTCATTGGCTCCGCCCCGGATGCATTTGATGGGGTTCACCTAAAGGGGGAGTACCTAAGCGAGGGGGCCGGCGGCATTAATAAGCCAACCATGAGGGTCTACGTGGGGGGAGCGACGGGAGTCTTCACGCCAATAGCGGGGTGGTGGCACGTGGCCAGCGGCCTCTTCGACACAGTTCTAGTGGTGGCGGAGGAGAAGATGAGCAGCGCCGCCAAGCCCCATCCACAATACGTTTTCCGCTACATATGGGACCCCATAGTGGAGAAGCCCCTTGACCCGAACCTGATCTGGATATTCGCCATGGAGATGCATAGATACATGAATAAGTACAACATCAAGAAGGAGGACATTGCGCTCGTCTCGGTTAAGAATAAGAGGAATGCCGTGGATCACCCATCCGCCCAGTTACCGGATCCCAACATAACGGTGGAGAAGGTCCTCAGCAGCGAGACGCTCGTGTGGCCCGTGCAGCAACTCGACATTAGCCCCGTGAGCGACGGCGCCGCTGCCCTAGTCTTGACAAGCGAGAAGGTGGCTAGGCGCGTCACTGATAACCCAGTGTGGATAGATGGCGTCGGCTTCACGCTGGACACGACTCATTGGACCAATAGGGAACTCGCGTTCCCAGCCTACGTGAGGAGGGCGGGCGAAATGGCTTACAAGATGGCGGGCATAAATAATCCAAGGCGGGAGATAGATGTGGCGGAGGTTTATGACCCGTTCGACTACAAGGAGCTGCATCACATGGAGGGACTTGGATTAGCGGGTAGAGGAGAGGCGCCGAGATTGACGAGGGAGGGAGTTACCCAGAGGGATGGGGACTTACCCATCAATCCATCAGGGGGATTACTGGGGGTCGGGAACCCCATAGCGGCGGCGGGACTAATGAAGGTGGCAGAGATATATTACCAGCTCTCTGGTAAGGCCGGTAAGAGACAAGTAAAGAAGCCGGTATATACTGGACTAGCCCAGGCCTGGGGTGACCTAATGCAGGCTGGGACGGTAATAGTGATGAGGAACACGTGAGGTGATGGGAATGAGCAAGTACCTAGGCACACCCCTATCCGAGAAGGACTTCGAGGCCGTGGTGAAGGAGGCGGCGAAGCCCAGCGCGAAGTATAGGTACACGACCGGCATAGCTCTAGGCAGGTTCCTCGACGAGTTGAGGCGGGGAAGAATAATTGGAACCGTTTGCAGTCACTGCCGTAGGGTGTACGTGCCGCCCAGGATATACTGTAGCCACTGCTTCCGCGAGTTGAGCGAGTGGGTCTACGTGAGGGATGAGGGAACCATTCAAACGGCTGTCCTCACGTATATATCGACCACTAGGGAAAGAATTGAGAAGCCCCTCGTGGTTGGAGTAATTAAGCTGGATCTACCGGAGGGTTATGGGGATTACGCCGTGGATGAGACCTTCTATCCAGGCGTGATGCATTACATATGCGGAGCAACGGAGGACGACGTGAAGAGCAGGAGGATATTCGGCAAGAGGGTTAAGGCGAAGTGGAGAAGCGAGAAAACGGGTTCAGTAAGGGATATAGAGTGCTTCGAGGTGATTCCATGAGCGACACAAAATACTTCCGCGAGGTAATGGAGATAGAGGAGTACATATACACGGCCGGCCCCATTGGAACCAAGTTCCTCGAGGGCCTCAGGAACGGTAAATTAGTAGCAGGTAAGTGCAGTAAGTGCGGCACCATTCATATGCCTCCAAAGGGCTTCTGCCCAATCGATTTCCAGCAAGTGACGGAGACCGTTGAGATAGAGCCAATGGGCATAGTGAGAACATTCACTGTGATTAGGGAGGACTTAAACGGCAATAAACTGGAGAAACCAGTGACCCTGGCATTCATAGAGTTCCCGGGCGTAAGCGGCGGATTAATCCATTACTTGAAGACGGATAGGCCAAGCATAGGCATGAAGGTGAAGCCAAAGTGGCGCGAAAAGAGACAGGGAAGCATAAATGACATAGAGTACTTCGAGCCCCTCTAACAACACGTACCAAGGCAAATCCAGGAAACGATTTTTCCCCATCATCCTCAAGAAAGCACCACATAGATAGAATCCACTTGTAAGCTAATTAATAAGAAAATCAAGAAAGCCATCATTTATTATGAGGATGGGGATCCAGGCTCCGGTGAGCTACCCCGCCCTTAAGGGGCTTCCCGCTTCCTTGCCCCGCCTTGCCCATCGTCACGGGTAGTGGGCGGAGCTCCACGGGCGCTGCGGGCGGCTCCCGCCCTGCCGTTAGTACCCGCCTTTAACGCGGGCTACCAAACATCCTAGTAAGCTGGGCTTTTTGAAGTTATTTTCCTCATCCCCGCCATAAATGGCGAGGTTTCCCCCATGCATATAAAGAATTAATGAACGTAGTTGAGTTGGTGGGGCATCTTTCGTGATTACTCCTCCATGTCTAGGTCTATATTTGATGCGTCTAGTTCCGTTATTATGGCGTCCTTGGGCTTAGTGTATTGGTATAGGTGGGACGCGACGAATATTGGCGCATCGGCCCTGAGAGCTATGGCTACTGCATCGCTTGGCCTCGCATCTATGTAATGTATCTTGCCGTTCCTATCCTTGAGGTAAATCGTGGCCGTATATGTGTGCCCCAATAATGCATCTATGGTTACCTTCTCAATGCTGCCGCTCAGCGCCTCTATTACCTCCATCACTAGGTCCTGTGTTAGGGGGCGCGGGAATTGGGCTTCCCCTAGCGCCTTCTTTATGCTGAATGCCTCCATTATGCCTATCCATATCGGCAATACATTGCTTCCCCAGTCACTGCTTCCAATGAGCATAATGGCGTCCTCATTACTGGCGAGGAGGTCATCCAGCTCCGCCCTTATGTACTTGACATCCTTACTATCCACGCAGTAATTAATTCCTCCCCTCTATTAATCTTTTCGTGCAAAGCATATCCGAGTTAGGCGAGTCCCTACACCGGCGTTGGTTTAACGGGACTCGCAAGGAGTGGATGCGTCGATGTGCTCAAAACATTTATAATAAGTAAACCCCGGGGCAACCAGTGTGGTACCTCGACCAACATGAGTGCGCCTTATGCGCGCTCTCCTCGAGGATTATGGAGCTAAAGAAGTTCGGGAGCAATGATCCAAGCAATATAATCAGCATCATTAAGTCTGTTGAGGAGAATTATGGCTTAGGCAGGTCAAGGCTATTCGCTGCCACTTTCGAGGAGGAGACCAAGCTCCTTGGGGTTAGCGATCCATATTTGGAATTAAAGAGTAATGTGGAGGAGGCCGTTGAGAAGTCCATAACTAGAATGAATCCCTCGCTGCCCGAGTTGATCAAGATGGCGGCAGCCGCCAACTCCGTGGATGCCCCAATGAAGGATTACGCATTTGATGCCGAGAAGATGATTGAGAGGCTGAGGGAGGAACCGATCCTAATGGGGANCGCGGAGGATGACTTGAGACACATAACCAGCGCAGGCAACGTGGTTTACGTGACCGATAATGCGGGGGAATTCGCCGTGGATGCGGCTCTAATTAAGGCGCTCAGCAATAGCGTTGATGTCACAGTGATCAGCAGGAGCCTCCCGTATGAGACAGACGTCACCGCTGGCTACGTTAGAAGCAAGTTGCCTGGAATCAAGGTCGTGGAGACCGGCAACAGGTTGCCCGCGTTCCTCAGCGATGAGATATATGAGAGGTACATTGCTGGAAGCGGCCTAGTGATCTCGAAGGGCGTCGGGAACCTGGAGGCCTACATTGAGGCCGGGAGGAGGCACGACAATGCATTATTTCTATTGAGGGTTAAGTGCAGGCCATTCATTCGGGTCCTGGGGGTACCCATGGGCAAGCCCATAATTGCTTCCTCCAAAAAAATTAACGAGTTAATTTTTAAAAGCCAAACCCACGCGGCGACCCCGTGAATAACACTAAGAAGTTGGCCTTAACATCCATTGGCCACTTCATTAATGATGGGAACCTAGCCATACTTCCCTACCTGATTTTCCCAATAATAAGCAAGCCGCCATACAACGTCTCCCCCATCACCATTGGATTAATGTACTCGCTCCTCGGACTCCTCGGCGCCCTCGCAAGCCCACTTGTTCCCCTCACGATTAAGGCCCTGGGAAGCGCGTTGAGAAGCATGGCGCTAGGCATGATGCTGTGGACCATTGGATTAATCGCATTGGCGGCATCATTCCTCGCCGGCAATTACTTCCTCCCCACGATGTTCGCCTCCGTGATACTAATGGGGGTGGCCAGCACGTTTTACCACCCCACTGGAGCGGCAGTGCTCTCGGAGGCTTATGGGGGAAACGCGGGGGCGGCCCTCGGCATAAATGGGGCATTCGGCAGCATAGGGAGATCGGCTTACCCATACCTAGCATCCCTCGCCATATTCATAGGCGCGGGCCTGGATCCAAGCAATGTCTGGATATTCGCCGTTGTGTCCCTAGTGATTGGGGCGGCGGCATTCATGGCCAGCGGGGGCCGAATAACGATTAAGGGAACGGAGAAGCCTAGGGAAGCAATGGGGCGGGAATTAATAGTGCTAGTGATCCTTCTAACGATCATAACAATGATGAGGAACGCCTTCGTCCAGGGAACAAATGGATTCATATCCATCTACCTGAATCAATACCTAAACATAAGGCTGGGGGACATTGGGGCAACCATGGCAATAGTGCTCTCATCCGCCATAATAGGGCAACCCCTCCTCGGTTGGCTAAGCGATAAGGCGGGGCGGAGATTAATGGCCGCCGTAACCTCCATTGGCGCATCCCTCGCATTCATTGGATTAGTATACACTAAGAACCTGGCCCTCGCATTCCTCTTCGAGTTCTTCGCCCTAAGCAACTTCCCCGTCATACTCTCAATAGTTGGCGACTTATTTCCCCAGAATCAGGTCGGAAGCGCGAATAGCGTGGTGTGGAATATTGGAATAACGGGGGGCAACGTGATTGGTCCCCTCATCGCCGGCGTCCTAGCCAGCTACGTGGGGCTCATAAATGGATTAGAGGCATTATCAATGCTGGGACTGGTTTCAGGCGCCATGTGGATAATGGTGCCGAAGCCGCCGAAGAAGAGGAGGGTCCCATTATTCATGTGAATAAATAATCGCCAATACATCCCTCATCAGGGTCGAGACGTGCTCATAATCCCTGAGCCTCCGGGCCTTTGCGAACCTGGCCCGCATGTAT
>LOBW01000038.1 GCA_001516585.1 Thermocladium sp. ECH_B | reverse complement strand
ATGGAGAACCTTCATCCAGGCTTCATTGCTGCGGTGGAGAACGGCATTAATGAAAGGATATCTGTATTAACGGTTCATGAACGATTGCTGGGCCTCATCACTGGCAAGGCAATGAATCACAAGTTGATTAAGCTAAGCATAAGCAATAGGGATGAGGTCCCCCGCCTCGTAGTGAATCATATTCTCGAATTACTGGAACACTGACCTCCTCCCCGCCTTGAGGGCGAGGGCTCCCCGAGGTCTAGAGGGTTACGCCCCATTAATGGGCGCTACTCTGTTGTGGTCCACGATAAAGGAGAGGGGCTTCTTTATCGCTGAGATCACTATACCGGTAGCCTTCTTCAAGATATTCAACGCACCATTCAAGTCACTATGAAGCTTATGCCCCTTAGGGCAATTAACTACTCCCCTCGACCCCCTCTCAACCTCAACACCATGATAAGCACAGTACTTGGACGTATTATACTCAATGACCTCAAACACACGAATACCGTATTCTTGNGCCTTCAACTCAATGATATTCATCAACTCACGGTAAGACCACAAGTTCACGGTGAACTTATTNCCCNTTTGTTGGGCGATATTGAAGGGGTAGCCCAAGTAGATGGTTGAGACGCCTAATTCATGAAGCGTCNTGAGCAAGTGAGAAGCAAAATTCCTATACAGGTGGAGAAGCCTCCTAGTTAGTTTCTTGAATAGTCTCCTCTTCTCTCTATTAAGCTCATAATACGCCTCATACTCGTTGATATTCTTCGCCTTGTCTGATAAGGATTGTACCTCACCTATCCTATTTTGTAGGTAGAAGTAATCCTCCTTCACTCTAACCCCCTTATAGAGCAACCACGTACCATCATCAATAACAACACTACCTAAAACATTAATGCCTAAATCAATAGCTACAACCCTATTACCCCTCGGCGACTTAACTTGAATGCTCTTCCTCTCCCCCCTCACGACGTGCTTGCTCCTCCTTCCCTTCTTCGTTTCCTCGACGCCAACCTCCACGGGGATGGAGGCATACCACGCATTTCCAACCTCATCATAATAAACCTCCAACCTACCTTGTTTCCCATGCCACCTTAATCTACCCGTGAATCTAATTTCCATCTTGAAGTACTTGAGGATTAGCTTATGATTCAGCCCATCCACCACATAATTATCCTCCCTCACGACCAGGAGGGGCTTCCTCCCTCCAGTTTCCCCATCCTTCCAATAACTTGGCGGCGAAACGCGGTTCATGTGGGGCGGTAGTTTCTCCTCCTTCCTCAGCTTTAGGAGGGAGAAGAACGAGTTCCACGCCTCATTATTCTTATTAAGCACTTGCTGCGCATTAGCACTACCCAACTCATTCTTATACTTTTCATAATACTTATCATACGTCCCCTTAAAATCAACCCTCCCCTCACGAAAGAATTGCTGCCTCCTCTCATAATTAATCTCGTTAAACAACTTGGCGGAGGTGTCGGCTAACCTCCTTAGCTTTCTTTCTTGGAAGCCGTTTGGTAGGAGGCGAATTACAATGGTTCTCTTATTATTGTGTTTAATTTCTTTGATGCCCCCTCCCGGTATTGCGGGGGGAATCGGCCTCCGCTCCTCATTCCCAAGAAATTGACCGGGGGAGGGCATCCTGAAGAGAGGTGTTTAGGCTTAAAAAAAGTTTTCTATAAGGGGGTTATCCATCCCCGGCCCTGAAGGGCGAGGCTTTTCGCCCCCTTAACCTCCATTTCAGTAAAATATAGGGTGTATACAATAAATTTTTAAGGTAGTAATATCTATGAATTTATGGTTGTTATACTTAACTCTGTCCAATTGATAAAGCCAAGCAGAAAAGTCAGTAGTGACTTATTGAGTTGGAGCACATTGGATAACTCAACCATGGCGCGATGGTTGGTATCGGTGTGGGATATAGCTAAGACCAAGGATGAGAAGAGGCTTGGAGTGCCCACCATAACTCCGCTGGAGCTGATTAATAGGCTTATTATAATGTATTCCAAGGTCGGCGATGTAGTGCTTGATCCATTCATGGGAACTGGATCCACTGTGGTATCCGCTTATATGCTCATCAGGAAGGGCATCGGCTTTGAAATCTATAAGCCACTAATTGATTTAGCTGCTAGGAGACTCAGCGAAGTAGAGGAGATGCGGGGACCTCAACCACTCTCCTTGCCCGATGCATTAACTCTTGAAATGGATGCATTAAGGAGAGATGTGGATCACGAACCGGTGCTCGTGATAGATGATGCAAGAAACATTGATAAATATATGGCTGGGGAAACCGTGGAACTAGTATTAACTGCCCCACCACCATTCGTATTTGGACTGGGGGGAACCAGTAGGCTGGACCCGAGGGATATAGGGGGAATCAATGACTACTCCACTTACTTAGAGGAGCTAGTGAAAGTGCTGGCACTGGCGCGGCAATTATTGAGGAGGGGAGGATTCATGATCATAATAATAGGGGATGTTAATGCTGGACCCGTGATATTCCCACTACACGTCGATCTAATCAATATGCTGAAGAAACTCAACCTAGAGGTAAGAGATATATTCATTTGGGACAAGAGGAAAGATTATGACCCCAAATCATTGACGGGCAAAGTCCACGAGTACATAATGATATTCGAGAAAACATAACCATCATAGCTTAAACAATTGAAAACTCACCCATCCCTAAAAGAAGGAGGCTTGCTTACCGACCTCCTCCCCGCCCAGCGAGGTTTGTCGTTCATTTTATCACAAATTAAGTAGGAAGGCCCCTCTCTATGAGTGGCGTTTTTGACGCTGGGGAAGCGGGATAGCCATTTTGCATTGGCTTGACAGGCTGTGAAGCTTATGATTGAGGGGCCTTAGTATGCGGTTATTCCTGTGGTGGTTCCAGCTAGGCATGCTTCCATGCTTTCCTCATCGGCTCCAGCAAGCTGCTTTATGGCTATGCAATTAACGAATGCCTCGGCCTCGGCCCCGGTCTCCAAGATGTTCGCGGCCTTGCTTAGTAGATTCGGAGGTATGGTTACGCCGCGGTGAGCAGCTATTCCCTGTATTATATCCATTACCACTTGAGGCGGCGGGTGCTGCACGAAGACCTTGAGGTCGCCGAGCCGGCCGGGCCTTATGAGCGCCGGATCAAGGGCCTCCAAGTAATTCGTGGTCGCGATTACCATTACCTTATCCATTCTGGATACCGTGCCATCGATTTCCTGTAGGAGAACGCTCACCAACCTATAGCTGCCTGGATCCTTCTCTGTTCTGGCTCTCCCTATGGAGTCTATCTCATCAATGTAGATCACGGTTGGTTGAAGCGAGCGCGCTAATCTAAATGTCACGTATAACCTATAGGCGGCGGCCCATGGCCCACCCTTCATTAATGCACCCGTCCTCACTATTATGACGTGGAACCCCCTCAAGCCAAGCCATGCAGCGAAACCTAATCCAAGGGCTGTCTTACCTGTCCCGCTTGGGCCATATAATAGAATGCCATGAATCGGCCGCACTCCGTGTCTGGCGGCGAAGGATGAGCTGGCCATCACTAGCTCCGACTTTATTTTATCCATGCCTATTAATCCCTCCCAGTTCTCCTCATAGAGCTGCCTCAAAGTCTCGGTGTCAGGTAATTCCGCGATATTGCTGTAAAGCATTGACGCTACGTCTGGATCCATTACGTAGACGGCGCCGATTACTCCAAGCATTGATGATGCGGCCAATATTGCCAGAAACGGATATAATTGAGGCAATAATTGCTGCAGTGATGGATCGATGGCATTCATTACGGCCATGTTCATCAATATCGAGATTGATGCGGCGGCGACTGTGGAGGAGAGGGGAATAAGGTATCTACGCTTCATGGAGAGGAGGGGGGCCGCCACATAGAGCGCCACCGCCGCGATTAGTATTGAGGCCGTAAATGGGTTGGCGTATTGATTGATGTGCGCGATGAAGGATGAGTAAAAGGAGAGGGGCCTCAACGGTATGCTGGATCCAGGCGATAAGCCATTCAGCATTAATTCAACTAGGTATGCCACGGAGTAAGCCGCCGTGGGGAGCCAAGGGGAGGAGAAGGCCTCAAACTCTGATGTTATTCCCCCTCCAAGAGCCCAAGCGAAGCCGAAGATGGGCCATGGAGGCGGGAGGAACATGGATGCAAGTGAAGAGGCTGCAAAGGATGGACTCACGCCCCTGGAGAATGAGGAGGATAAAAGCCTCATGTGGAGACCGATGATGGCTATAGGTATAACTAGGGGAAAAAGAAGGAGCGCTGTCCCGCCTGGATTAACATAGATATAACCCCATAAGCTTAACAAGATAACCGCTAGTGATGAGAGCAAGAGCAGTGATGAGGAGGATCCCGTCCTACCCATTGCGGCGAGGACCAGGGCCCCAATCACTCCCACTATGCCTATCCATTGGTGCTGAAGCAATGAGTAGAATATCAATGGCAAGGCTGCGGCTAAAGTAACCACTATTGATAAGGCGGCTCTCTTTACCGCTATTAGCCTCATTAATAAATAGCCATGTGGCTAGATTAATATACTTAACAGGCAAAAATTTCAGTGCATTGGGCAAGAAATGATTGGGCCCATGCCCTTTATAAATGAAACTATGAACCTCGCAATTCATGGCTGGGTAGGCATTTGCATGGGCGTTGATGGCGTTCCCCATATTAAGGGGCAACGCCTTGGTCATCCTCATTTCAATTATGTATCTTATATTTACTCGCATATACTATAATTACTAAAATTTGTTGTAACAGTCGCAGTAAAATGCGATGCTAAGATTTTTAAGCTATAAATGACTGCGATTAATTATGGTTAATGATGACGATGTGGTGATAGTGAGCTATGCGAGGACTCCCATAGGTAGATTCGGGGGCTCATTAAAGGATGTCCGTTCACCCCATCTAGCGGCGGAGGCAATAAGGGCCGCCCTTAATCGCGGCAATATAGAGCCCAAGCTAGTGGATGAAGTCGTTATGGGCTCCACGCTACAGGGGGGAATGGGGCAAAACTTATCGCGCTACGCCGCTCTCCTAGCGGGTCTCCCAAAGGAAGTGGGGGCATACACCGTGAATAGGGTATGCTCATCCGGCATGCAGGCAATATTCGAGGCCTATAGGGAACTCAAGGTAGGGGATGCATCAATAATGGTGGCCGGCGGCGTCGATTCCATGAGCACCCAACCCCTCGCCATAAGCAGCGAGTACAGGTGGGGAGTGAAGCACTTAATAAACAGGAAAATGGAGTTCATGGACCTCATGATAAACGATGGCCTCCTCGACCCAACTAATGGCATGATAATGGGGCAGGAAGCGGATGCCGTGGCTAAGAAGCACGAAGTCCCGCGGGAGGAACTCGATGAGTACGCATACTTAAGCCACACGAGGGCAGTTAAGGCAGTGAACGAGGGACTATTCAAGGAGGTTGAGCCCTTTGACGCCAAGATAGGCAGCTCCAGGGTAGTGCTTGAGCGGGATGAGGGAATAAGGCCCGACACCAGCCTAGATAAGTTGAGGAGCCTTAAACCAGCATTCGGATCCGATGGCCTCCACACTGCCGGTAACTCATCTCAATTAAGTGATGGAGCGGCGGCACTAGTATTAACGACGAGGACCAAGGCGAGGGAGCTGGGGTTAAAGCCAATAGCCAGGATAGCTGGATATAGTTGGGCAATGTTAGAGCCCTGGAGATTCCCCGAGGCACCTATCTACGCCATAAATAAGCTGCTTGAGAAAACGAGGACCAAGATAGCTGATTACGACGCATTCGAAATCAATGAAGCATTCGCCGTGGTCAACGTGCTGATCAATAAGGTGCTTGGCGTACCATTTGAGAAAATGGATATATTCGGGGGAGCAATAGCGCTGGGCCACCCATTAGGGGCCAGCGGCGCGAGAATAGTGACCACGCTAATAACTGCCCTACATCAAGTCGGGGGACGAAGGGGGTTAGCCGCGTTATGCCACGGCACCGGCGGTGGAACCGCTATATCAATAGAAATAGAGTAATAGTGGAAAAACCGGAAAAACGTTTATTTGGATGCTCCTCATTAATTCCACGGTGAATGCATTGGATCCAGATGAGGAGTACGTGGTTCTTCCAATTAGCATACTTGAAAAGCTAATCAGGTACTCAATGTCATTCTGCGAGAATAGGTGCCCAGCGGGGAGGGACCCAGGCACATGCATATACCTCACTAAGCTGGCCCCAGCGCTGGGGCTAGGCCACACGCCCTGCTACTCGGATTATGGAGTATATAGACGCGAGAACTTTGAGAGGGTAATTAAGGATACGGAGGGCAAGTATGGGCTTGATAGGGTCTCCCTCCTCAAGATGCGGAGAAGCACGCTGGAGACCGAGATCGACTTAATGGAGTTGGAGTTCGCGATCGGCGTGCTTAAATCCATGGATGAATCAAAGCCCATATACGTAGTTAAGGGAGGAGACCTCAGCATTAGGAATGCGAAAAGGATCTAGCCGACTCCAGTATTATACTGGTTGGATCCACTAGGCCAGTTATGGCTTGCCTCCTCTTAGTTAAGTCAATGCTGGATAAGCAATTAATTAATTCGCTTGGCTTGCACCTATAGAGGGGGAATCCTTGCTTTATTAAGTAATCATCAATGTAGTAAGTGGATGGGAAGTAGGAGATCGAGGGCGTCCCCAGCAATGCGGCCTCCGTTGAGAATGTTGAGCCCCCCGTGATCACTAACGCAGCGTGATACGCTAAATTGAGTCCATCCAGCGGCGTCTCCGGTATTATTATTGCATCACCAAATCTAGACCTAATTGCCTCGGCTTGATGCGGGTACCTGGGGAACGCTATTACCCTGAATCCCCTCCTCACTAATTCCTCTATTGCCTTAATACCGATGTCCANCTTATCCCCATAACTATAATACGAGGCCAAGCTCTCCTCGAACCTGAACACGGCGTAATTATCGGGCTCCAGGTTAAGCTTCTTTATTTCATCTAGGTTGGGAGTGAACCTATTTATCCACATGACCTCGAATAAGCCATTAAACCATCGCAGGGAGCTGCGTTCATCACATGGAACATACTTCAACACATCATTATGCGGCAACGCGTTGGGTAGTATTATCAGTGAAGCAAGCGGCAGCGTTAATTTATTCACGAAGAATGAGTGAAGAGTATCCGTTATTGCTATTATGGGTTTATTAAGTCCAAAAGCTATCCTAAACGCGTCAGGGGATGTGAGGGATACATGAACATCGAAGTCCCCTAACTCATTCAGTAGGAGGAGGGATCGCTCAAAGCCTTTCCTCAACTTATCGAGTGGGTCAGATCCATGGAGGCCCACGCACTTATGGGGAACCCCATACAGCTTGAAAATGTTCTCCACATAGTCATAACCTCTACACGTCACTTCCACATCTATTCCCTGACGCTGGCCCTCCAGGTAAAGAATTGATGCTATGCGGGCCTGCTTAGCCGTTAATGCGTCGAACCAAATCCTCAACCATATTCACCCATGTATATAGATGAACTCAAGGCCATCCGCGGTCTTGCTGCTTAACTTGACGAAGCCATACCTAACCAATTGAACCACGTCGCCCACCCCTANCTCCGACGCTGCGGCCGGCTCGCTTTGGCCCTCATGGGTATCCCTCTTGCCCACGCCGCTCGGCACTATCACCCTAGTAGGAACCGAGGATGGAGGCACCCATTGAATTATCTTGTAGCCATGCTTCTTTGCATCCTCAACGCCGAGGCTCTGTATCTCTCCCCTGTATTGGCCATTCTCTAGGAGGATCTTAACGTTGGCTAAATCCATTAACCTAATCACGGAGCCGGGGAGCATCGAGGATAAATCGCTTCTTGAAACATATACCGTTACCAAGCCATTAATTGGGGATAACTCTATTGTCCTGAATCCCCTTTCTGGATGACTTGGATGATACTGGATGCGGGCCTTAAGCGGCGACTCCGTCCTTATCTCGAGGGGAACGGGGTCCTTGACGAACATGAATCTATTGGCGCGGGGCTCTAGGATTCTCCTATTCGCGGCGAAGAGGTTATCCATGGATATGGTAGCATCATTCTCCTTTATCCCCACGGAGAGAATCACTTCCCAAATCGCCTCTGGCTGTATGCCACGCTCCCTTAGCCCAGCCAATGTTGGAAGAGTGATGTCGTTGAATGGCAAATCATACTTCTTCAGGATCGATTTGCTGAGGGAGGCACCCTCTATATGTAATCTGCCGAAGTGTATGGTCTCCCCCATCTCCCAATTAAATGCCTTATAGACGTAGCTCTGCTTAACCGTGTTAACCCTATGCTCCTGGGCCCTAAGTATGTGGGTTATGCCGAGCAAGTGATCATCAATGGCCACGGCGAAGTTATAGGTTGGCCACAGAATGTACTTATCCCCAACGAGTGGGTGAGGCGACTTATGCGTATCAATTATCCTCAGGGCAATCCAATCCCTTAACGATGGGTCGGGACTCGATAAATCCGTCTTAATTGCCACCACGGCCTCCCCTTCCCCAAATACTCCCTGAAACATTTGGTCAAGTAATTCGGAGTTCAGGGCTGGGTCGGCCTCCCTATTAGCGCACGGCTTGCCCTGCGCCTTTAATGATTTCCATTGATCCGGGTCGCACTGCGTTCCCTTTGCGACCACATATGCCTTACCCATTGAAACGGCTCGCCTCACGTGGTCGTAGTACACCTCCATTCGTTGGGACTGCACGTACTCCTCATCCCACTTAATCCCCAACCACTTTAGGTCATCCTTTATAGCCGTGTAGGCCTCCTTCATGGGTCTCTTGGTTCTGGGATCCGTGTCCTCAAACCTAAGCACGAAGCGAGCCTTATCGCCGTACTTAACCTTATATGCATAGTTAATTATGGCCGGCCTCGCGCTGCCCAAGTGAAGCACGAAGTCGGGATTAGGGGCGAACCTCAGCTTTATTAATTGATACTTATCTGCGCCGGGGAGGGGGGGCAGCGTCTCTATTCCCTTCTTCTCCTCCACGTGCCTCTTCTCCGGCATTAATGCATCAGGCCACCTCTCCTCAAGCAGTTGCTTCTGCTCCTCGGGCTTCATTGAGTTCACTTTAGCCACCACCTCCTCAACTATTGCCTTGACCTCCTTTGCGCGTTGCCTTAAGTCCGGCCTCTCCGTTAGGATCCTCGTCATTACGGCCTTCACGTCAGCGGATCCGCCGAACTTCACCGCATTCATCAATGCGCTTCTCAAAGCTGCGTCGTAAATATCATTCATGTCCACAAGATGAGGGGAATATATTGCTTATTAATGTTTTCCCTCAAAATTAGGCAGGCTCTATTTGCTTCTCGGCATCCACTGTTGGGCACTTTATTAGGCACTCCACTGGATCTAGGCAATTATATTCGCAATTCAGGGAGTAGCCATTGCAGAATGCCTTCTGTATATTAATGAAGTTAGTCCTCATCGAGTCATCGTCGAAAACCAAGTACCGCGGTTCCATGCTGAGGAGGAACCTATATACCTTATCGAGGCGAGCCAAGTGCCGCCGCGTGATGAGGAGGCCCCACCTGACATTCTTGATCCGCGGAATGATATCGATCCCATCATCGCTTGGCATTAAGAATATGGGAATCTCCTCTAGGAGGGGCATTGATGATAATTGCAGGTACTGCGTGAAGTCGAGGCCCAGCATTGCTTGGGATTCCCGTAATGATTTAATCATGTGGGCCACGAAATACATGTCTAACCACGAAATTCGATTTAGCTTTAGCACAAGCATTTTGGACTTGAGCCGCTTCATTAGTCGCGGGTTAAGCTGGGAAATATCGCTTAATTGAATTAACATATTCCACTCCTTATCTATAACCGAGAATAAATCATTGAACCTAATTGGCCCTACCATTATGAAGGAATCAATGGGCTCCCGCACATCATCCCGGAGGAGGAGACTCGCGCCTTTAATGCACATATCATAATTCCTCAGCTTCACCCGTCTCCTCGCTTAGCTCATAGAGGGCGCCCACGTCCTTTAACTTATCATATAGCTTAACTATGGCTTCCTTGACCTGTAGATCCCTCTTGGCGCCGGTGCACACTATCTTACCGGAGCTAAATATGAGTAGAACTACCTTTGGATCCCCCATCCTATATATGAGGCCGGGAAACTGCTCCGGCTCATACATGGAGTTCTCCAGCATGAGGGCTGATCTCTCTATATCAACCTCTGCATGTAGGTTGCCTGAGGCAACTATGTTCTGTACCTGTATATCCGGGTTCATGGGTATCTCGGCCCCATACTCGTTAAGTATCTTGATGAGGCTCTTAATGGCTCTCTTCAACTCCTCCTCGCTCTTGGCTCCCGTGCAAACCATGTTGCCGGTCCTGAATATCAATGCCGATATCTTGGGCTTTTGCAGCCTCAATATGAGGCCGGGAAACTGCTCCGGATTGTACTCGGCGGCGGGGAGCTTCTCGGCAAGCATCTCTAAGTTAAGATCAACCCCTAAGTTAACCGTCGCAACTATGTTCTCTATCCTATAGCTTGGTTCCTTTGGCATAACTACTTTTTAAGCGAATTTAAAAAACTTTAAAAGCGTTTTGTTTAAAAACATTAAAAAATGGAATACGCGACCAACCATCAGGTTGCGCATACCAATGGGAAAAATATTTAATCACCAACTCCTCGGCTAAAAGCATGGGTGGAAAAAAGAAGCCAACGCTGTCCCAAATGGCTAAAAAACAACAGGAAAAGGGAAAGGAGGCAGCTGCGCAAAAGAAGCCCGAGAAAGGCAAGGGAAAAAAGGAGGAGGCAGTTAAGCCCGTTGGCGACTTAACAGTTGAATTAATGAATCAAATAGAGAAGGAAATAACTAAAATGGAGTACGCCACTCCATACCTATTATCATCAAAATACGGAATAAAAATGAATCAAGCAATACAAGTCCTGAGAACGCTTCACTCCAAGGGAGTAATCACGCTCGTCTCAAAGGGACACAGGATAGAGATCTATACTACCCCAAGCAGAGCCAAGGAATTAGGCATAGTACCTCTTCAATAATTAATCCCTTACTAAGAATAGAAATAAATTATAATTAAAATGCCTTAAGATGGAGGGGACTGCAGGGAGCACTCATTAATGTCTATTAGGCGAGCCACTTTACGTGCTTCCCCATTGCCTTTTATATAGACCTTAAAGCATTCCCCACCCAATGAATCCAATTCGGTTTTGGAGCCTATCATTATGGTCCTCTCCCCCACCGTGCACGGGTTAAAGCCCAATCTTTCCCCGATGAGTCGCAGCGATAATAGGTAATTGCGGCTAAGCCTAATGACAGCGCATCGCCACCTCATCCTCAGCATTTCCGCGTCGTAATTGCCGTACGCGATCCACTTATTCACTGTTTCCTCGATATAATCCCGTCCCTTGCCTGCAAGCGTCGCATCGTAGGGAAGGATCTCCCTGCTTCCCCTTATTAATCCATAGCGAGCCGATAGAATTAGGAGGCTAGCCCCGTACCTATTAGCGAGCGATTTATATGCCGTGAATTCGGGTCCCCTGTAAAGTTGTTCTGCCCTGGTTAAGTATTGGCTCAGCATGGACCTGTAATGCTCCTCCTTATCTATGTCATCGCTCGGCACATCGATGATGCCTCTCATTATTTCCGGTAACTTAAGTGGATTGATTGCCTTTGACTTGCTGCAATTGACGAGCACTAATGACATGGCGACTCCATTTAGGCAGGCATTTAATGCCTTATCCCCATTAGGCCAGCCATATGATGATTAATGCGAGTGCTTGATCGTATTACGTCTATCCACACGTTATCCCTTATGAATTCAGGGGCGCCCTCGCCTACCGTGTTGCTTATCGATTCTTGCTCCTTCCTTATTGGTTGCTGCATTATTTGCTCTATTTTCCTGGATAATTCATTGATCTTCAGAAATAATTCGTTTATTGATGCGGCCATTTTGAGGAGGAGCTCTACTTGTAATTGATCATCACATTTCTCCTGTATTACTTGTGGGGATGGAGAGTATTGAGTGGTTACCGTGAATGTTATCGTGAGGGGAGGCTTATCGCTTATCGGCTCGTTAACAGTGGATGGGGCGGGGGGAGATGGCTCCTCTTCTTCCTCCACCCATTTGTCTCCATATACGGCTTTATACTTGGAGATGGCTTTATAAACCGTGTTAACGGAGATGCCGAGCTTATCCGCTATGTCCCTCGGCTTCATTCCCTGCTTGAAATACATTTCTCCAACCATCATTTCAGTCTTGGATAGCTTATATTGCATGCCCCTATTACTGGCTGGGCGCGTGGCTTAATATAATCACAGTTTTTGTTTTTGGGTATTATATGTATTATATATAGGGGAAAATATATATAAACACACAAAAACCAAGACGCCCCATGAACTGCATAAGGAGGTTCATGCTCGGCAACCACGCCATCGCCCAAGGATTCATTGAGGCAGGCCTAGCCGTAGCCATGGGTTACCCAGGCACCCCCAGCAGCGAGATAATGGAGTACATCATGGAGGAGGGAAAGAAATACGGAATATACGCCGAGTGGTCCAGCAATGAGAAGGTAGCGCTGGAGGGCGCGTATGGTGCAGCCATGACTGGGGCCAGGGCGATAGCCACCATGAAGCATGTGGGGCTAAATGTAGCCATGGATCCCCTAATGTCAAGCGCATACACGGGGGTGGAGGGCGGCCTAGTGATAGTCACAGCGGATGATCCGGGCATGTGGTCCAGCCAGAATGAGCAGGACAATAGGTGGGTCGGCATCCATGCATACATACCTGTCCTGGAGCCGTATGACCCGGCCAACGCCAAGGACTTGGCTAAGATATCCATGGAATTCAGCTCACGAATGAAGCACCCCATCCTCTTTAGGACAGTCACGAGAGTATCTCACACCAGGGAAGCAGTGGAGGCGTGCAGCAATGCATCCCCAATATTTGGAGGCGGCATCGATAGGAGGCAGAAGAGATTCGCCTTGATCCCAAGCAATGCGCGTAAATTGAGGAATGAATTGTTGGATAGGTGGATGAAGATAGGGGAGGCAGTGGAGGAGCTGCCCGTGACTATTCGAAGCGGGGATGACTTGCTAATAGTGACGAGTGGATCCGCATTCACATACGTGCTGGACTCAATAAATGAATTGGAAGTTAATCCCACGGTGATAAACCTCAGCGCCTCCGTTCCAATCCAACGCAGGAAGCTGCTTGACTTAGCCACTGGGGCAAAGAAGATCGTGGTGATTGAGGAGGGCGATCCCGTTATCGAGACTCAGCTAAAGGCTGCGTTATTCGATGAGGGAATTAGGTTACCCATCCTCGGCAAGTCAAGCTTCATATCTCCCGCGGGGGAACTCACAATTGATAAGGTTAATGCGGTAATAGCGGGGGCCCTAGGCATACAGCCCCCGAGGAGACCACGGGTAGAGATGGGGTATGAAGCGCCACAGAGACCGCCGGTGTTTTGCCCAGGTTGTCCGCATGCAGCATCGTTTTACGCCTTGAAGCTGGCATCCAACACTGCCAGAGCGAAACCGCTCTTCAGCGGCGATATTGGGTGCTATAGTCTAGGCATAAATCTTCCCTTTGATGAGGAGGATGTATTGACCGATATGGGTAGTTCCCTTGGAGTCGGCATGGGCATATACAGGGGGAACGGGGAGAAATCATTCGTGGTGTCGGTGATAGGGGACTCCACTTACTTCCATTCAGGTCTACCCGCGCTGGCCAATGCTGTTTATAATAGGACACCCCTCCTACTCCTTGTCCTAGATAATAGGACTACCGCTATGACGGGCGGCCAACCCAACCCCACCCACTCAATACCAATAGAGGACACTGCAAGGGGCTTGGGCGTGAGGAATGTGTACTCCATTGATCCATTCAACATCAAGGAGGCGATCGCCACAATGAGGAGGGCCATTGATGACGTGAAGAGGGGAGAAGTCTCCGTGGTGGTGGCTAGGAGGGCATGCGCACTGGAGGCCGTTAAGGAATTGAAGAGGGAGGGAGCAAAGCCCCTCCTATATTACGTGAATGATGAGGCATGCAAGGCATGCGGCATATGCTACAACATGATCGCTTGCCCAGCAATTCAACCCAAGGATGATGGAAAAGCATGGATAGATCCCAGCATGTGCAGCGGATGCAGCGTTTGCGCACAGGTGTGCCCATATGATGCCATAAAGCCCAAGGGGGACCCAAGCTGGCTTAAGAAGTGGGGTGAGGCATTATGAGGATGAATATATACATGATAGGCGTTGGCGGGCAGGGACTCGTGACCGTCTCCAACGTAATTGGGGCAGCGGCCACCATTAGGGGAATTAAGGCATTGACGTCGGAGACCCATGGACTCAGCCAGAGAGGGGGGTCAGTTGATGTTCACGTCAGGTTAGGAGACGTTAATTCGCCCCTAATACCCATGGGGGGAGCCGATATGGTGATTGCCTTCGAATTACTGGAGGCATTCAGGGCCGTTCCCTATATGAGGGATGAAACGACGCTGATAGTCAATAATAGGCTAATTAGGCCACCAACGCCTAGGCTTAAGCTGCCCAGGACCGATGAGTTATTGGATAAATTGAGGCGATTCAAGTCATTAAGCGTAGTTAATGCATTCGATGCCGCGATGAAGCTTGGGAACCCAATAGTGGAGAACATGATTCTACTGGGGGCAGCGCATGAGTTGGGACTATCCAAGTTAATAGATGAGGAAGCAATGATTCAAGCAATAAGGGATACAATGAGGATGCCTGACCTAAACATCAATGCTTTCCTGGTGGGGAAGAGCCTAGCGAGGCGTTGATGCCATCATAATTACTTAATAGATTGATTATTGAGAGGACGGCTAACATGGCCTCCTCGGTCCTCACGGTTTCGACGCCTTGCCTGGGAATGAAGTTAATGAATGGATCGCTGAGGCCGAGGCCCTCCGAGGACATTATCTCATCAACTCCATGCCGAGGAGACCCAAACACTATCACTGGGTCCCTCTTAATTAATTCCACTAATTCATCCACGGCGCCCCCAATGGGTTGCCCCTCCTTCCCCGTCAATACGAGGGGCCTCCTCTTCACTAGTTCCCTTAATGTCAATACCTCCACCGAGAAGCCGGGGTATATGGAGGATCTCTCAAATGGGACCACGTGGGCCCTGAACACATTATCGCCCACCTCATTCTCAAGTTGAACCAATAAGCGGGACCTAATGGGGTGAGGCTTAGGCACCTTGGCATACACGTCGTTGCCCACCTTAAGTATTGAGGCATAGCCCTCCCACTTCACGACGAGGCCCATCAATACCGCGCCGGGACGCGGCCTTGCTGAGAATATTGGCAAGCGAAGCGGCGGAAGTAATCCAGCCAACCGCAGTCCGGTCTCCAATGGAAACAAGTCCTTGCGTAAGTATGGGGGAGTCACCATGTACTCCAGGTACTTCCTCAAGAGGCGGGCCTGTGATGCTGGTACCGTGGATTTATGGGTGTATATATAGATGTGGGTTGCCCTGAATATGGCGGCGGCCCTCCCCAAGTACCCTATTTTCCTGACCGCCTCCCGCTCATCCGTTGACTCCTCGAGGACGGAGTGGGGAATCGCTATTCTCATTGCTTCATTTTTGCTCCTTATTCTCCTTCTCCGCCCGCTTCTCCTCTCCCTCCGTATTCATGAATATGGATGTCTTTTGCTTGCCGCCCATAACCTTCCCATGCGCTAATGGATTAAAAGCTTTTTGTGTTCAATAATGGAAAAGCTTTAATGAGGGTGAGGCATGAATTAAATGTATGAAGGCAATAATACTTGCTGGGGGCTTCGGGAAGCGATTAATGCCCTTGACCATTGATCAGCCGAAGCCCCTCGTGGATATCGGGGGGAAACCGATTCTAGTTAGGCAAATAGAGTGGCTGAAGAGCCAGGGAATCACTGATATAGTGTTGGCCGTTGGTCACTTGAGGACCAAGGTATTCGAGAGGTTGGGGGATGGGTCTAAGTATGGGGTTAGGTTGTTCTATAGCGTGGAGGAGGAGCCCCTCGGCACTGAGGGAGCCATAAAGAACGCGGCTAGGTACATAGATACGGACCTATTCGTGGTCACTAATGGGGACGTTATCACGGATATAGACGTGAATAACTTGGTGAGGAACATGGGAAACAGCCTAGCAACCATTGCGCTGGTCCCCATGAGGAGCCCCTACGGAATAGTGGAGATCGATAATGAAGGCTACGTGCGCAGCTTCAAGGAGAAGCCCCTACTGGAGTACATGATTAACGCCGGCGTCTACGTGATGAGGAGGGAAGTGGTGAACATGATGGCGGATAAGGGAGACATCGAGAAGGGAGTGTTCCCTAAGCTAGCGAGGGAGGGACGGATAAGGGCCGTCATATATGAAAACGCATTTTGGAGATCTATAGATACAGTGAAGGACGTAGAGGAAGTGAGCGCAATGCTGGCGGCTAAGCAAGTGAATTAACGTGGGCGTTATCCTAACGGGTCCCCCGGGCATTGGGAAGACAACGGCAATTAAGGCTGTCGTGGCTCAGCTTCGGAACAATGGAGTGAGCGTGGCTGGCTTCTATACAGAGGAGGAGAGGAAGGGGGGAAGCAGGGTGGGCTTCATTATGGTTAATGCGGCGACCGGGGAGAGGCGGAGAATGGCTGGCGTGAATGGGACCGGCGTCAAGTTCGGTAAGTACTTCGTTGATCTGAGCGTTGTGGATTGGGGCATTAAATTGCTGAGCGGGGATGGGAATGTCGTCGTAATTGATGAGGTGGGGCCCATGGAGAACCTTCATCCAGGCTTCATCGCTGCGGTGGAGAACGGCATTAATGAAAGGATATCTGTATTAACGGTTCATGAACGATTGCTGGGCCTCATCACCGGCAAGGCAATGAATCACAAGTTGATTAGGCTAAGCATAAGCAATAGGGATGAGGTCCCCCGCCTCGTAGTGAATCATATTCTCGAATTACTGGAAC
>LOBW01000037.1 GCA_001516585.1 Thermocladium sp. ECH_B | reverse complement strand
ATGGAGGAAAAAGCAAAGCTGGCTTCCATGGATGAAATAGTTGAGTCAGTCATAGATTCATTATCTCCGAGGGATATGCATGGCATGCGAATCCTAGTCACAAGTGGGCCCACTAGGGAGTACATAGATGGCACCAAGTACATCACTACTCCGAGCAGTGGATTAACTGGTTACTATATGAGCAGGGAAGCTGCTTCTCGCGGTGCCTCGGTAACGGTGGTAAGTGGGCCNGTCGATATTAGGTATCCAAGCCATGTAACGGTGATTCAAGTAACAAGCGTTTTAGAGATGTATGAGAAAGTAATTGAGGAAGTCAGTAAAACTAATTATGACATTGTGATACTGGCCGCCGCCCCTCTTGATTTTTACGTGAAGAATCGGATACAGGGGAAAATAGATAGCTCAATTAAAGAATTAAGCATTGAAATGGTTCAGGCGCCTAAAATCGCTGGGGACATAAAAAAGGTCTCGCCTAGGTCTTTTTTAGTGGGTTATAAGGCTGAAGTGGGTCTAGACAGGGAGGAAATAATTAGGAGGGCCATAAAGAGAATGATAGAGGGCAATTGGGACATGGCGCTAGCACATAATGTTAGCAATGGCTTGGGCTTTGGAACGCGGCAGGACTCATACATAATCATATATAGGGATGGCTCCATAATTGATACCGGGGTAATGGATAAACGCGAGTTAGCGAAACTAGTTTTGAACAAGGTAATTCAAAAATTGAGGGATAATCCACGTCATGAATAAAGAAACCATAAACCCGGCCTTTAGGGCCTTTGGAGTAATATTCTAATAGGATCCACTAATGCGTCCTTCCCTTATCAATTAGATGCGGCACAGAATGAATGGCAAGCCCCTTCCGTTTAGGGCGGAGGCATTTTGGCTTTCCCATAATACCAATTCCTGTCTCCATAATGGAAGGCAATCATCCCTGCGGGATTCCTTTAACGGGGTCTAAGATAAAACCTAGCCTATATTGGGTCAATGATAATTTATATTAAGTCAATGCATGAATGGTTCTTGATAGTTTATACCTAGCATAGTACCACTTCATTCGCCACCCCATATCAAGCAATCTACTGCCTAGCTCTGCATGCGCCGTGGCCACCAGTAATGGGTGGTAACTTGGATCAGATCCATGATGCTTATGGCTGCTTGCTACTATGAATGGCGTTATCCTAAATCCACTATAATAATATAGCATTCCCAGCGTAGTTTCGTCGCTTATGAATCTCCTGATGCCGNCATCTATATTATTTAATGCATCGCTTAGCTTATTAAGAACGCCATAATTAATTGATTCCAAAAGGGCTCTGCTCAGCCTTACTCCCTGCTTTGGTCCAAGAAAGAATACTCCCCTCCATTTACCCATAACTCTATACCCAAATACCTCGGGATTATCCTGCAGCTTAACGCTTCTCGAGAGGAATCGTTGTCGATCATTTTTTCTATCCCAAGTCTCGCGGTCTAGCACGGTATAGAACATATATTTATGCACTAATTCGGCATCCATTTTCATTAATTCCTTATCGATCACATTGTCACTGTCGATCACTAATGCATCTAAGTCCTCGCTCTTGGCATCCCGAATTATTTGCAGAAAAGTTGAATTACGATCCCGCCAATTACCTGCCCTAATCTCTATGCCTGTTTCAGCGAGTAGTTGAGATAATATCCTGTGCTGCATTGGATGGAACACATTATCAATATAGGCAATTCCCCGCTCCACTTTCAATAAATCCATATTCAACAAGAAATATAGAAGCAGCTCGTGAATGCGGTAAAACGGCAGATATGTTATCAATATCATTGAATTCAAGATAGNGAACCATTTAATAATATTTTCGTTAACATCTTCTTACGCATAATACATATTTATTTAGTCCCTAAGGAGTCAGTAAATCCCGATATGTTTCCATTATTCCCTACTTCTTTCGCCTTAAGGACAGAACCTCTCATCTATGCTATAGAGGCAATGAGCAGATTATGGTAGTTACACCAGAAAGATGGCGCATCATAAAAATCCAAATATTCCAGGGGTCTTCTAGATGAAGCAAAAAAGACAAACTTATTAGTTAGCATTAAGGCTTTGCAAATAAATGAGGATAGCCGTGGTTCAACCCCTCTCCGATTTAAGCAATGCTATTAAGTTGATTATAGAGGCGATCAATCATGGTTCTAATGTAATATTTTTGCCTGAGAAATGGATGGACAATGGAATTTCAGCGATTAATGAAATAATGGGAATCAGCTCATCGTTTGATGGAGTAATCATCCCAGGCGCCTTTGAATTAGATGGGGAAGTAAAGGCACCAATAATTATTAAGGGGCAAATAATTGATTGGGCCCATAAATCTCACTTAACTGNAACTGAATCAACTAGATTATACCCAGGTCCTGGGCCTCTATTATTGAATTATCGTGGAGCTAAGCTAGGCATAATGATATGCTATGATGCTGACTTCCCAGAAATAGCGCGAATCTTGGCATTAAATGGCGCATCCCTTTTCCTCGTGCCATCAAAAATAGTGAACCGCGGCATTAATATGTGGCGAACCTATATTCTTGCTCGATCGCTGGAGAACCGCATTCCCCTCCTTAATGCGAATGCCCTAATTCCACCACTATTCCTAGGCGGCTCTAGGGTAATTGATTTACGGGAGGAGGACGGCATAATAGTGCCAATGGAGCAAGTCCTAGGAAGTGCACCTGGAGTGATTTATTATGATTATGATGGCTCCATGAAGCCTTATAGAGAGAAAAGAATGCGTGAATTAAGGGATTATAGAGTGAATGAGATCGCCATCTAACAATTCNCTCCTGCTCAATCAATTAACATATGGCAATGAATTCCTCGCCATCAATCACAGAGCTGCAACCCAGGTTTTTCGTTAATCGCATTGCCTCTTCATAATTAATTGCTGCTGGAGGCGTTAAGTGCTCGCCCCATATAATCGATCTACCGACCTCCTTAAGCTTAGCCATTATGTTAATCGCCTGCTCCCTATATAATGCATGCATTATCACGACATAATCAAAGCCGTATCTAAGCGGCGGTTCATTAAATGAACCAACAATTACATCTGCATCGCGGCCCTCATGCTCGCTGCACTTGAGTAATCCCATCAATGAGTAAATTGATTTATCCATGCCTACCAAGTACCCATCAAGCGAGAGCAAGTACCTGCCTGTGCCTGCGGCGGCATCCAATATCCTTCCATTCCTCACATAACGCCTCAACCTCTCTGGGGGAAACCTCCCCGACTTATCGCATATGTGTTGCATCACCTCATTCAGTGCCATGCCCATGGGTCTAGTCCTCAGCAATTCACGTATTGTGGAATTCGATATATACACTCCAATTCCCCTAAACACCATTTCTGACACGAACCATGGACTTGACTTACCCATATAGATCAACGCTGGTTTCAGAGATAGAATTGCAGCTATATTATCGTAGCCGCCGGGTAATTCCAGCCACTCGCCCTCAACTAATGCCCATCGAGCCACTCCGAACCCCGCCACTGGCCTATCGATATCACGGCTAACTCCGAGAAAAACGCTCACGCTTATAATTCGTACAGAACATTAATAATACTTACCTTGATCGCTTAATTGCTTGGATCTCCATCAAGTCGGTCATCAATACCTCGGCCGTGGTTCTGGATGGGCCTGCGGGTCCCCTTAGCGTTATCATATCGTCCCCCACGCTTATCTCAATTGCATTATAATTGCCGTTCACGGATGCCAGTATTGAATCATTATTAACGGGAATTATTGAGACCGTGAGCCTCCCCTTGAGGAAATCAGCCCACGCCACTTGCTTGAATCGCTTTCCCTCCTTAATGGCTCCTAACATCATCCTCATTCACGTTAAACCCGGTCAGCTTGACGTCCCGCAGCGTGGATTTAAAACCCAACTCATTAGCCAATATAACTAATTTAGCCCCGGCATCCCAGCCATCTAGATCAATGCGCGGATCAGGTTCAGCTAATTTCTCCTTCACCGCGAGATCAATGGCATCCCGAGATGATGATCCGCCCTCTATCTTAGTTAAAACGAAATTGGTGGTTGCATTCAGGACCGCTTTAATGTCCCTCACGCTCCTGCCCCGTAGACCCCTCACTAGATCTATTGCGGGGGTACCGGCCATGACTGTGGCCCTATATCGTATTTGTGCATCATTATCGTTAGCCAACTTCAATAATCCAGAGAAATCAAGCGCTAGTCCAGTCTTATCGGCAGTGATTATGCTTATTCCATTTGATAATAATTTCCTATAAATCCCTAAATTAGGTTCACCGGAGCCATAATTGGGCGGTATGGACACCACGGCGACATCTATATTGGCGCTGATCAAGTCATCTATGTTAATTCCCCCGGTTCCATTATATATGCCCTTATTTACATAATTCATTATTTCATCCCTATCCATGCAATTCCCCACGCCGTTACCCATTACCCCGCCCCTCGATGCTATTATGGCCACAACGCAGTGAATCGAGTTTGACCCTACTAATAGCCTTGCAAAGTCTTTACCTACATTCCCAAACCCTATTAATCCTAGCCTCACGGTTACTAAAGCCCACGCAGCTTATTAATGCATTCCCGTTCCAACACTGGACTTGATAGAAACGAGCACCCCGCTCCGTTTAGGCGAGGAGGGAGGCCAATTTCATATCTGTTTCTCATTAAAGGAACGATAAGATTCCAGAAAAGCCCTAATTAACTAGCCGGAGTTAGGCCTATTCATGCGAGGAAAAATATTACTCCTAACAATGATGGCGTTGCTGGCAATAGCGATTAGTTTACATGCAGCCAGCAATACGACTGCACCGCTTAACTCCTCGGCTCCTCCACCAACTCCAACTAACTCCACCTCAACTAATTCCACTATTAGTAACTCGACGCAGGCCCAGAACTCTACGTGCGTTGCTGCGCTGGTTCATGTCACATTGAGTCAACTCTTCTATGAGAGGGTCTATCCGTTGGCTAATTCCACTCATAATAATGAATCATTGATGTTATTGAGTGAAGCGAAGAATCTAACCACAACTGCCGAGAAACTGATAAATGAATCACAATGCTTCACTGCATTAAAGGATGCAATAGAGGCAATTCACTTGGAGCAAAAGGCATTCGTGTTGACAATTCATTCAGGGCACATAAATGGTGAAATCGCTGGATTACTTGCTCAAGCCAATCAAGAGAAGAGGGAAGCCGCCGTATTATTACGGGAGGCAACTGCATTCAATGCGACTGGGATTATGGGCAATTTAACCCAGATATTGGGTGAACTAAATAATATAACTTCATATCTGAAGACCGGCAACTTAAGTTCAACTAATTTAACTGGAATTAAGGCGGAACTTAGGGCTATACGTGCGGAGTTGAACTTCATTAGGCGCGATATAGTTAAGGAAAAAGTGCTTGAGGCAGCTGCAAACAGGGTAATGCTTAGGGCGTCTCTCTATATTAATTCCACCTCCGCATTCTACAATAATACTGGAAATAGCTCCGCCGCATACAAGAGACTTGAGCATCTATATAATGATGTTTACAGGGCATATAACTTGTTGCTAATGCATGGACTTAACGATACTCAAATATATCAAGTGCTTCAACAATTGCAATCCGCATTAGCTAATGGGCCTCAGGGCATAGGCAATTCTCTGGACCACTTAAGGCATGCGGTTCATGTGCATGGCAGCCACGGTGGATCCGGCCACGGCAAACATGGCCATCCATAGTATAATTGAATATTAAACTAAAAAATAATGGCATTCTTTGAAGCTATCTCGATTATTGCTCAACAAGTTTATAAAATTCGGGATTATTGCGTGATTTAATGATATTTAATAGGGAGCTTTCGCTGGTTTATGATGCATCTGGACGCAGTTTAACCGAGTTTCTGATTCAGATAAACGATGATAAACCCGGCATATTGGCCGCATTAAGTAACGCCTATGCCGATCACGGAATAAACATTATCAATATATCATACAATAGAAACCAAAAAATGATACATATAATAGCAGATATAAGCGAGAGCGATATAGGCATGGGAGATTTAGAGAATCTTCTAAGGAAATTCTCGTTTGTGGCTAATGTAGTTGAGAAGCCTCTTGAAAATGATTCTCACCTTGTTCCTAGCCTATCATTACCAACCTTCTGGGGTAAACGAATAGTGGCCATTGACATGGCTCTCCTCACGCACATTAGTGAGGTGATATCGGGAGTGCTTTTTGAAATGGGTAAACTGGATAAGTTAAGGCTCGGCCCCAGTTTTTCTCCGCAACTGCTTAAGCTAGTTCAACTAAGGGGCTTGGCAAGGGTTGAGATTTTCATGATTGGTTCCACAATAAGGGCTCGGCTCTGTAATGAGGATGGCTTGGATTTAGCGATGAGTTACTTAAAGGGATTATTGCTTGAAATTCCGCATAGAGTAAATGAGAGAAAGAATGGGGAGGCCTGCATAGAATTAGAGTTGACAAAGAGCCAGTAAGTCCCGCCCCTCCTAAGGGAGGAGGCCGCTGGTTACTGCCACTTTAAACGCCATTAACCTCTTTTACGCCGAGGACAATTAAGGATTCTGATTACTGGGTTTATCAAGATCGCTGTGCTTCATTTCCTGGTGAGGATTCAGTAATGCCTTGGATTTAGCAATGTAATCCAGTAGTCCCGCCTTTTCAAATAATTCGCATACCCTGCATACCTCCCTGGATGATGGGTAACCGCAATATTTGCACTTATATAGATTGGGCTCCACATTGTTTCTAACCAACCTTGATAAGTTATCGCCAAATGATACCAGTGAGTACTTTATGTTTGGATTATCATGCTCCATCCTGGCTAATGTGAATTTAAGCTTGTACCTAGGATTTGTGTATACATATGGGCACTCAAGCTCCATTAATGGAATGCCATGGTAATGCGCATATATCGCTATTTCCTCCTCCCTGAGGAACCTAAGCGGTTTTATCCTGGGTATGAATTTTTCCTCATCAACATCATTTTCAGGAGTGGCGCCAAACCATGCAAATCTCTTAACATCATTGCCAATCACGTTAAGCATGACTGTTTGCGCCTCATCATCTATATTATGCCCGGTCGCTATTTTCGTTAAGCCATGCAATTTCCCAATTATATTCATCGCTCTTCGACGCAGCACGCCGCAAATAGTGCACATGTGGGTTTGGTCGCCCTTGCTCCATAGGCCCTGCGATATATCTGATGCTGTGTATCCATATATATCCCTGAAGGAGAAGGTCTTATACTCTATCCCATTCTCATCAGCTATCTTCTTCACTATATCAACTCTGNTCATTCTATAGAAGCAGCTAAATGGCTGCCCCTCATTTATGCTGAAGGCCATTAAGTACGTGTCCTTCGGGATTTTTCCCTGCCTCCTGAATATGCCTAATATATGCATCAATACTAGGCTATCCTTGCCTCCGCTCACAGCTATACCTATCCTGTCTCCACTTGTTATTAATTTATAACGCCTAATAGTCTTGAGAACGGTGTTCTCCATTTCCCTAAATAAGCAGTTGAGGCATAGCGATTCGCCGCTTGATGCCCTATAGAAAGCCGCCTCCCTCCTTCCACATCTGGTACAGGTAACCATTTAATGATCCCGACCAGCCACTGGATTAAATAATTTGATTAGCAGTTCAACGGAATTAATCTAGATATACTCGTCTCCAATATTATCATAGCCATATGATGGCCCATAATCCATTAATAATTTCGCCATTATATTGAGGCCTTCATCGCCGAACATTTTGCCTATTATATATATATGTTGACGTATTAAGTCGTACTTCATTTCATCACTTATGGTTAACTTATATACATATTNCCTTGCATTATTAACCNTTTTCTGCCGCTTGGAGACTAATCCCCTCGTGTATAATCTGCTCAGAACAGTCAATATGGTTGTGTATGCCGTTTTCCTACCTGTCTTGTTTAATTCATTCCAGATCTCATTTGCGGTAGCTTCCTTTAGTCTGCCAAGTATTCCAATTATGTCAGCCTCAAGTGGGCCAATGGTGAGTAGTCTCTTCTTTTCTACGCTGGTCATTAGAATTATTTTTCTCCCCTTGTAGTTTAAATATATTTCCCTCGTTAATCAACGATATCACGATAATCTAATATCAATGCGTACCTTATACATGTATGGAGCATACTCTCTAACTATTTTTCTACTGACTATATTGCAATTAACTCCAGTCTCTATACAATTGCTTGAAACTATAGATTCAGCCTCCCGCCACGGGTCCTTCTCGCTGCCCGTGTGATAGAAATGTATAATGCCGCCATTAACGACGCAAGACAATGCATTTTTAAAATACTGGGCGGCTCCCAGGGGAAGCGTCATTATAACCCTATTAAATCCACTTCCAGCAGCATCACAGAAGTGCCTCACATCATCTTCAATCGGTATGACTTTTCCCTTAGCCTTATTGAGGATCACATTCTTCTCCAGATATTGGACAGCCACGGGATTTAATTCAACCGCATGGATCGAAAAAACATGAGGCTGATTTTTCAGTATTGCAAATGCGTATGGACCAGCGCCGGCAAATAGATAAGCAATGGATTCCCCAGGCTTAACTAGAAGCGATAACTCGAGTCTATCGCTTTGATCCCTAGGCGAGAAAAATACCTTAGTTGGATCAATTAATAATCTATACCCCANCTCCTTATGTATAACCTCGGTTGGTCCAGGCACCAGCACCTCTGTTTCATATAGCCTAAATGTACCTTGCCTAGCACCGCTTCTCCTGATTACTGCCCTCAGATTCTTGTTTAACTTAAGCAGTGCACTTGCTATTTCATGCTTATAGGCCTCCAGCTCCGGCGGAATCTCTATGATTGCCACTGCCCCCNCCCTTGAACCAATTATGTCGAAGCTATTGGGGACCAAGTTCCTCAATTCGCTTGGAACATTAACTGCATCCCTAAGCCGCATTACTATTTGATCTATTTTCTAGACATTATAAATATGACTGAGTTTAACATGGAATCTCGAGAGAAGCGGTTTTATTATTGCTGGTTTAGAGGAATCTCGGTATCTCCCTTCTCTCCGTTTGTTGTTGGGGAACATTTTGAGCATTGCCTTTCTGCTCAAAATATAATCTAAGCAGCTCAGGAACAGCATTCTCTACATCCATTTTCTTAAGCAGCTCCATGTATGAGCCAGTATGTTCGACATCTACCTGAATAAATGAGACCGCTATTTGCCTCAGCTTCTCCTCTAGCTCCTTCAGCATATCTATGGTCATGACCGATGTTATCAATGGATTGCTTAGCCACGACTCAAAGTCCTTAACCGTCCTCTCTATATAGAAGAGCATTGCTTGAGCCGAAAGCAATAGCGCGAAGCGGTCCTGCGATGAAGCGTAGTCCCCATACTTATTCAAGTCATCCAGAAGCTTCTTCTGACCATAAATCCATCCCTCCAATCTATTAACTAGTCCCCTAATATGATTCTTTATCTGCCCCTCAACAGTTTCTTCGTTTTCCATGATGCCATAATATAGCTCCTCATTATTAAACCTTTTTGTCTTGGTCAAGCTGCATAACGCCCCATTGGTTCCCGGGAGCGAGGTCCTCATCAACTATGAAGACATGTAAACGCAACGTTAAAAATCCCGTCGATTTTTACATTGATCTAATGCCCAGGGAACTTGAGCGCGGCTACAGGATTTTGTTTAATGGAAAAGGCAAGTATTTTAGGCCAATGGGCATCTCAATTGTATTAGTGCTTTCAGTGGCTATGTCTCTATATTCTGGTTTATCCATAATTCAATCGCTAATAATAGGCATTATTTACTTGTTGGCGATAATTGGGACGCCGTATCTGATCAAGTTGCTTGTGCATGGTGTTGGCTCCTATAAGATGTACCTCACTATTTCGCTGGTAATGTACATGGAATCGGCCGTAATAGATTTCATATTGACATTGATTAGGCATGTGCCTATGGTTATGGTTGGAGTCATGATAATGCTTCCCCTNACATCAACGACGATAACATTGCTTCGGAACCCAGGCAATAATCAATCGATAATGAGTTATCTCTGGGATTTAAGCAAGTTATTTGCAGTGCTGCTCATATTTCAACTAATGGCATACACATTCATATTGGACAGAATAATAGTAGGGCTTAGGGCGATTGGAATAATCAGCATAGATGCTTCAATGTTTCTCCTGTCAATATTAATCGAATTATTGGTGCTTGGCAGGCACAAGTCAATTGGAACATTTGATTACCTCGGAATGTTTGGCACATACATATATTCCATAACGGTTCAAGATGGATCATTCTTTGAGGAAGCCCTCTCAGCTAGGTCAGTGAGAACCAAGGTAAAGACACACATAATTAAGTTGGCCGGCTATGATAATGCATTCCTCGTGATCCCATACTTCCACGGCGGTCCAATAAGGAATGTGGGCGGAGGAGAGATAATTCCTAGAATCATGGAGCTTGGAAGAAANGCCAATGCGCTGCTTATATATGTGCATGGAGTGGGAAGCCACGAATTAGACCCAGTGTCCAAAAGCGATGTGGATCAAATACTTAGATCAATCAATGATGCGCTGCTCCACATGAGGGACGCCGCTATTGCTCCGGTGAAGGCAATACCATTCACTACAGTAATTAAGGGAGACATAAGGGCATCAGCCATTCCATTAGGCGAGAAAACAATGGTAATAGTGTCCCGCATAAATAAGTCCACTGATGATATACCGCTACGCGNTTATGAGGAGCTACATCGGGAACTTGGATCAATGCTTGATAATTACATGCTTGTCGATGCACAGAATGGCTTTGGCAATGATAATTCCTGGAGCGATGATGATGTGAAGGACTTAGCTGAGGCAATTAAGGAGCTGGAGAGGACGCCGCGCGTTGAGTCTCCATTATTGATGGGCATAGGTCACATAGATTCCAGTGACATTAGCGCTGATCCAGCTGAGATAGGTAGTGCCGGCATATTCATCATGATAATTGAGTTTGCCGGGAAAAGATGGCTACTTATAAATATTGATGGAAATAACATAACTCCCAGACTAAATGAGCAGTTGATCAGCGAGTTGAGGAATGGTTTTGATCAAGTCATTATAATAACCACCGATAACCATCAGTACACAGGATCATTTGGGAAATTAGGGTATAAGGTGGTGGGCGAATCCATTGATCCGAACGAATTGATAACAAAAATCCGAGAAACCATTCCGAAAATAAATACCGCCATGGTGATGCCAATTCATACGGAGGTAGAGACCGAGGTTAAGGTGATTGGAGAAGATGGATTTAGAGGCATGGTTGAGGCAGCCGCAAGATCATTAAAGGAAGCCCCGAAATTCGTTTTCCTGTACCTGGGTCTCCCCTTAATACTGGCATTAACATTATCTCTATTAATATAGGGATGTAATATAGGGATGAGTCCAATTGGCACGTATTTAGGGATTCGCCCAATTATGTTCATGCTTTACTCGATTAGGCGGTGAATTTGAGCGATTGACTATCCTTTGATGCTGGCTGTGTAGCGATAAATTCTTAAACTTAGGCTTATGGGCTTTGAAGATGGTCTCGAGTCAGCCGAGGAAGCAGAGGAAGAGGCGACTGAATGCCTCGTGGTATGAGAAGCGTAGGTTTCTAATTGCGCCGTTATCTAAGGATCTGCGAAAGCAATATGGAGTGAAGAGATTAGTTGTGAGGAAGGGGGATACTGTGGTGGTTATGAGGGGTGATTATAAGGGGATAAGGGGTAAGGTATTATCGGTTAATTATAGGAAGGAAAGAATAACTATTGAGAATGTTTCATCGAAGAGAGCTAATGGCGAGGTCATTTATCATCCAATTCATGCATCTAAGGTAATGATAGTTGAGTTAGACACCAGTGATAAGCGCAGGATGAATGCGATAGGGAAGAGGAAAGCCGTTGGGGCGGTGTCCGGCGGCGNGGAAGTAATAGTTCCTCAACAAGGTGGTTCATCGTGACCCACTTAAGGAGATCAATGGCGCCTGGTTGGTGGCCCCTAGAGAAGGGGTATTCATGGACTGTTAAGCCAAATCCAGGTCCCCACAGCGTATCCGAGAGTTTGCCATTGGGTTTAGTTCTAAGGGATTTATTGGGTTACGTAACTACGCTGCAGGAGGCCAGGCGGGTGCTTGGCGCTAATTATGTTAAGGTGGATGGCAGGATAAGACGGGATTACCAGTATCCAGTTGGTGCAATGGATGTAATTGAATTGGTGCCCACGGGTGAATTATTCAGGGTTCTTCCGGATCCAGTTAAGTTCTTGAGAGTCATTCAGATACAGGGAGAGGAGGCTAACGTCAAGCTAAGGAGAGTAGAAAATAAGACATCGATGAAGGGCGGCAAGGTTCAATTGAATTTCAATGATGGAACCAATGTCGTGGTCGATGATGCCAAGGATTATGGGACCCTCGGATCCGTTTTATTCTCGCTGAGGGAGGGTAAGATACTTGATTATATCCCAGTTAAACCCGGCAATTACGCGTTAATATTTAGGGGCAGCAATGCTGGTAGGCATGGTGTATTGAAGTCAATTATCCAGACGATGCGTCGCAGGGAGGCCATAGTTTCAATTAATAGTGAGGGAATAGAATATAGAACTGTCCTAGACCATGTATTGATGATAGGCAGGGATTCGCCGTTGGTGAGGGTGAACTAGGATGCCGGTCATAGATATAGCATCGCTTGATTTAAAGACTATTACGCCGGAATCATTGGATTGGCATCGCTTCGTGTTGCCTGCCGATAACCCCATGAGATCAATTAGGATCGATAAGGTGGTGGTTAATATGGGGGTTGGTCAAAGCGGGGAGAGGCTTGAGAAGGCAGCCAATGTCCTCAAGGAATTAACGGGTCAAGACCCGTCTTATAGGAAGGCTAAGAAATCGATAAAGGATTTCGGAATACGCAAGGGAGAACATATAGGGGTGGCCGTTACTCTCCGTAGAGAGAGAGCGATTTGGTTCCTGCTTAAGTCGCTTGCAGTAGTCGACTTCACCCTAAGGCGGAGCGGTTTTGATAATTATGGTAATGTTAGTTTCGGGATAGCGGAGCACATATTAATGCCTGGCGCTCGTTATGATCCAGCCGTGGGTATTTGGGGCTTCACCGTAACTACTGTGCTGGCGAGGCCCGGCATGAGAGTTCAATACAGGCGTAGGATGAGGCATGAAGTCGGCAGGAAGCAGAGGGTATCCAAGGATGAGGCAATAAAGTTCTTCACCGACGTGATAGGGGTTAGGGTAATCTAATAAATACTGCCAATCCTGCCCTTTAAGTGTAGGTACTTCGTCCCCTTGCTGGATTTATAGTTCTTTGTTATCATTTTTACGGTTCTTGGGCAAGAAATCTTCGAAGCTTTGGTGAGGAGGGCATGTCTGTAGGTAACTAAGGATAGGCCATCTTTAGGCGTTNACAATGCCTCATCTATTCTTCTTCAAAAAATTTTTAAATAATAGGTTCAAGAATGGCAAGTGTTCAGGATAGTTTCTGTCAGGGATTATATACGAGTACCCCCAACTAAGTTTGGGGAGCCAATAGACAAGATAGCTGTGGAGCAGTTAAGGGAGCTATATGAGGGGAGGGTCGAGCGTGACTTAGGAATATTCGTTACTGTATTTGATATAAAGATAAATAAGAGGGGCATAGTTATGTTTGGAGATGGAGGTGCCTATCATAGGGTGGAATTCAAGGCACTCGCATTTGTTCCGTTAATTAATGAAGTCGTGGAGGGCGAGGTCGTGGATACGCATGATTATGGGGCATTCATCAGGATTGGACCAGCTACTGCATTCATGCATAAAACACAAATAGCAGATGAGAATGTGATTCATTATGATAGGCAAAGCAAGATATTCATAATAGGGGAGAAAACTCCTGAAAAAACGCCTAGAAGACTTGGAAAGGGCGATATAGTTAGGGCTAAAATAGCTGGCGTCAGTTACTTCTCTACGTCAGATGGTAATAGGGTAAACATATCGCTAACAGCTAGACAGCCGTTTCTGGGTAAGTTAGAGTGGATAGATGAGGAGCTTCAAAAGAAGAAAATTAAGCCGCAGCAACGGTGATTAATGTGTCGAGGCGTAGATTCACCGGCAAGAGACACTTATCCGGCTACAAGGCTTGTAGGAACTGTANAATGATTGTTCCAGACGATGCAGAAACTTGCCCAAACTGCGGCTCCACTGATTTCAGTAATGAATGGAATGGATTAATAATAGTAATTGACGCGGATAAGTCATGCATGGCTAAATCCCTCGGATTAAGTAAACCAGGAATGTATGCAATAAATGTAGTATAATTCAAGGACTTCACTTAAAAACTAAGAATCCTAGTTCCTTAGGGTTCGGCGAATCATCAGCTTAACCCGATATATGTATCATGCATTCGAAGNACTCATCACTTATAAAAGAGGGATTTCAAGGGGGCGTAAAAACTCGCCCTTCAGTGCGGGGGAGAAGGTCAGGTATTGCGTTAATGTTAAATATTGGAAGTGCTTCCTCCGTTTATGCCCATCACATATAAGTGTAAGTTCTGTGGCTTCGTGCTTTATAATGATGATACCAAGATTAAGTCTCATGAAAGCATTAAAAAGCAATGGGGATACATGTGCCCAGTATGTATGAGTCCCCTTAATGAGAAAAGCAATTCAATTAAGTGGGTGTTTCAATAGGGCGATGCTTGATTGGTTAATCAGGTCAAAGNGATCCACATTTAAATCTTGGGGATTTAGGTTCCTGAAAAATGCTTATTAACATTAATTAATCCAGCTAATTAATGCGGGACGTTGCTGTTGTTGGGGTGGGTCAATCCCGATTCGGCAAGAGAAATGATGTAAATCTACAGGAACTGGCTTGGGAAGCCGTGAGGGAGGCGTTGAGTGATGCCAAGTTAAGCCAGAAGGATATTCAGTACTCAGTGGTTAGTAATATGGGTCTCTGGTCCGCCGAGGAGTTGCCCGCCGTTACTATAAATGAGTATTGTGGATTAACGCCAACCGGTAGCCATAGAGTGGAGGCCGCGTGCGCATCTGGTAGTGCTGGAATTACTTCTGCTTATAATATGGTTGCCAGCGGTGCCGTTGATATAGCCATAGCCATAGGTATTGAGAAAATGAATGAATCGCCAACCGATACCGTGGTCGAGTTAATCGGCCGCGCCGGGTACTACTTATGGGAATTCGAGAACTTTGGCTTAACTTTTCCAGGCTATTATGCCCTACACATGAATGCATACATGGCTCAATACGGTGCGACGGAGGAAGACTTCTGCAAGGCCGCNGTCAAGGCTCATCACTATGGTTCACTTAATCCTAAGGCTCAATTCAGAAATGAAATAACAGTGGAGCAGTGCCTATCAAGCAAGTACGTCGCGTGGCCAATTAAGCTATATGACGCTAGCCCAATAACTGACGGCGCCGCAGCCGTCATACTTGCAAGTGGAGAAATCGCACGAAAAATAACTGATACGCCAATCTGGATACGCTCGATAGGTTATGCAACTGGCTCCGCTAACCTTACCAAGAGACTTGACTTCACCGGTCTTGAGGCGGCTCGTAGAGCAGCGGAGGCGGCGCTTAGGCGGGTTGGCTTGGAGAGGAGGGAGGCGTGGCGGCATTTCGATGTTGCCGAGGTTCATGATTGCTTCACGATTGCTGAGGTCATGGCGTACGAGGACTTAGGAATAGCTGAGAGAGGCACTGGGATACAATTGATTAGGGATGGTCAGACATATAAGGGAGGCTTGCTTCCGGTTAACTTGGATGGAGGTTTAAAGGCGAAGGGCCACCCAATAGGTGCAACGGGTGTAAGCATGATTGCTGGATTAACTGATCAATTGCTTCAGAGAGCGGAGCCCCGGGAGCGGCAGGCCGATATTAGGAGGGGATGGGCTTTGGCTCACAATGTTGGCGGCACCGGTCATTATGCATATATTACCCTATTATCCCTAGATCGCGAGGGGACCCCAGCATGATTGTGGTTGATAAGGATGGGAATGTCATGCTCCAGAGCGAAAGGGAGTTAAGGTTGAGATACGTGATTTCAATTAATAGAATCAAGAAGTTCTTTGATGGATTAAGCGAAGGGAAAGTTTACTATACTAGGTGCAAGAAGTGTGGCGCCAAGTATTTCCCGCCGCAGGCCGATTGTCCATCATGCGGCTCAAGCGACATGGAGTGGCTCCCCATAAGTGNACCGGGCAGGTTAATTGCCTTCACCATAATAAATGTGAAGCCATCCACGTTTAATGGTTCTGATTATGCAGTTGGCGTTGCTAGGTTTGGAGATATAGGGGTAGTTGCTTGGATTGAGGGGGAGCCGGATTCTTTAAGGAACTCAGCAAGGCCGGGCAGTGAGGTTGAGCTTGTGGTGCATGATAATAGATACTGGCTTCGGTTCCTCAGCAAGTAAATATTTAACCCAATTCTATAAATAAATTATTTATTTAGCACTAATCTATATGTGTAGTTATTGCTACACGCTCAGGAGGAGCTAGCCATGTTTCAAATAGTCTTGCATAGCCATTTATTTGATTGGACTATGGTTAACTAAATATATTATAGTTACTTATATAAAATGGTGCCCGAAAGATATAAAAAGGTTTATTCAGTATACTATAACTATGAATGCGATAGACTTAGTAAAGAGAGAGCCGATATATGTAAAGAAAGGAACGCCAGCCATAGAGGCCGTGAGGCTAATGTCCAAAGCCAATACCGGCCTTGTGGTTATCATAGATGAGACCGGCAAGGTATCCGGAGTAGTAAGCGAGAGGGACATAATACGGGCTATGGCTAATGGAATTGATCCATCCACGCCGGTTGATCGCATCGGCACAATGGGCTCCATAGTTAAGGTACATGAGAAGGACCCAATACTCAAGGTGGCTGCACTAATGGCTGAGCGAAATGTTCGGCACGTGGTGGTGGTTGATGACGATAACAAACTTAGGGGAGTAATATCCATAAGGGACCTACTGCGGGAGTACGATGCATTAAAGGAGCTAGCCAGGAAACCATTAATACCACAAACCAAAGAATGATCTTTATTTAAAAATAAAGATTTTTCTATTTTTAAAAGGATTAAATAAAAATTGATTTTCCAATACATCGCCTTCCCCATCTTTTTCTATTTCCAAATAATGCGGTTTCTAATCGTTTAATAATGGGTTAGATTATCTTTTCCTCGAATACCTTGGATGGTTCCTTCATCCGGAGAACCACGAGTGCGGCTATGCAGCTCATCCCGGCGGCCCCAATCATTCCTATTATATTTATCATGGCATACTCCATGAGTATTGAGATTGGTATGGAGACCTCATATATATATGAGGTCTCCATACCAATCTCAATACTCATGGAGTATGCCATGATAAATATAATAGGAATGATTGGGGCCGCCGGGATGAGCTGCATAGCC
>LOBW01000036.1 GCA_001516585.1 Thermocladium sp. ECH_B | reverse complement strand
CCGTGGAACAATGCCTAGCAATCAATTCAATTATACTTGGAACAGTTCAACCAACACGAGACCCTTAACAAAACGATTAACCAGAACACCCCACAGGCGAACTACCCCCTGCCCTCACGGAAGGGGCCCTCCATCCCTTAACCCCCATAAAGTTAAAGGGGAGGGGGCCATCCAACTCCCTAATGAGAAGCGAGATCCCCTTAGGTTGGGGCCAATCGCTACAATCTATCTCACTGGAGACCCCATCCATGAGGGCTGGGCTGTGATCTATGCGAGATCCTCCTCGGCAGATCAGAAAGAAGATCCTAGAGAGACTCTATTGGAATAAAGGATTTATTTGTTTTGATTTGTTTACTTGAGTAGCGGAGTGCCGTAGTAGGCTAGGTTGCCCACGTTTAGGCTGCCAATGCCAGTAACGGGGTTCCACTCATATGGCCTAACCATCCAACCCGTTGCGCTATTGGCGCCGTTGAATCCATACTGCACATTAATGAATATCGGGTGGTTACCGGTGAACGCGTTCCTGCCCAGCATGTACCATAATTGATACATCACGGGCGCCGCTTGTCCGATCTTGTAATTAATGCCCTTGCCATTAATATAGCTCTGCCAAACCGATGTCATAGCCATGGTTAATGGGGAAGCAAGGGAAGTGCCTCCCCATATGAATGGCGAGAAGGAGCCATTTATTACTATGGGCACTCCAGTTATTGGGTTGGCGTCGGCGCTTAAGTCGGGGTATCCACGTGCACCAACGGCGCTGTAGAGCCCCGGCTCCAGGAAGTACTCCACTGACCTATACAGCGGCAAGCCCTCGGTCGGCACCGGCCCCCCATTGATTAGGTAACCCCATATGAATGGGAGGAAGCTACTCCTCTCGAAGAACCTGTAACCCTCCATTAAGCCCATGGGTCCGCCAAATGCGTAGAGGTACTGATAAAGCGGCATAGCGTAGAAAATGGAGTATCCACCCCCGCTCCCCCAGAAGTTGGTGTCTCCAAAGAACGGGGGTACGCCGAAGTCATAGAAGTTCCAGGCAAACGTGAATTCATGCCCATTCCATGGGAATATGTAGTTGCTGGTTCCGCCGACTCCAGTAACCATTGGGTCAACAGAGGGGTAAAGGGCGCTTTGGTACGGGTAACCAATTACATCCTCATATGCCCCGCTATCGCCGCTGCTGGCGAATACGCCTATGCCCTCCGCCGCGGCTTGTAGGAATATCTCGTGGTAAGCCAATGCGTACCATGGATCCATAGCATCCTCTGGCGCGCCCCAGGAGAGGCTAATGAAGTTCGCCAATCCATTATTAACCATGTACTCAACAGTGGCGTATAAATCGTCGCCGCTATCCGGGGATACCCCGAACACTATCTTGGCTCCCGGCGCTATGGAGTGGCTCCACTCAACATCAAGAACGGACTCGCCTCCCCAGCCGCAGGCCAAATAGGCATTTAGGGGAGTTATGGGCGGCGTACCCATTGGGTATATGGAGGTCAAGCTCACATTAGGTAAACCAAAAGCTGTGGAGAATATGTCGGCGTCCCTCGTTATTTGATTAGTGTATGGCGTGAGCGCCGCGCCGCTTGCATTGCATGCGGGATCGCCGAATGCGTCAACTATGCCCATCGTTATTCCACTACCATTATATCCATTCGCTAGTAGGGGCGTGACGTTATAGAGCAATTGCATTCCCTGGGGGAAATACATCTCAAATGGGAAACTAAAGAGGAACTCCTGCGGCGATCCAAGGAATGAACGCACAGAGGCGCCTTGGCTCCTCATCTCTATGGCCACCGGCTTCCCATTAACTGAAACGATTGACTTATAGCTCGTGGAGCCCGGATTAATGCTTTCAAGCGGTGGAATAATGGGGGCAACCTTCTTCTCAATGCTTGCCGTGGTTCCATTGGACTCCACGCGTATCCCGCTAATCGTTNTTGGTTTTGTGAAGAAATCGCCAACGGGATTGCACTCGCCCACCAATACCCATTGAGTCCAGGACTGATTAGCATTGATTGCGCTTAATATCGAATTTATCGCGTTAGTTACTTCCTTTGCGGTTCCATTGGCGACGAACATCGATGGACTCGTCATTATGACGCTTAAGCCATTGCTTGAGGCAATTGATGATAATTCCGAGTCAACCGAGGATGGGGGAGAAAACATTGAGTCGAATTGCGACGGCGATAGGAACGTGTGGTATAACGGCGAGGAGGAATTATAATACTCATTATATATAGTATTGTTGAGTCCCGCGAAGTTTAAGTAAGTAAATACTATTAGATGCGCAGTGGAGGAATTGGTGTAATAAGGCGGGAGTAAGTATGGGCCGCAATTAAATAGCTCGGTCCCTATATAGTATGGATTCGATGGAGTTACCTGCACCGAATACGCTATTGGAGCGATCGCCATCACCATTAGGGCGATGGCAAGGATATNTTGCTTCTCCATATTCGCAAAATCACTTGCTATTATTTAAGCTTTACTTCAAAACTAATAAAACTATATTTATTAATTTTATAGAACTAAGTAATATCATATGAAGTCACCCGTATTGATTCTCAAATAGTCGCTAATGGGAGTAACGGCCTAAACAATAGTTTAAATCCAAACCTCTCCGACCTTCTCCGTGGAGCACGTATTAGCGGAGGCAATGAGGCTCGTAAAGCCAAGCGAGGAGGAGTTGCGCCTAATAGGGGAGGCATCGAGAGAATTAATTGGCAAATTAAACAATGGGTTACGGCGAAGGGGTTTTGAGGATATGGAGGTTACCTTGCAGGGATCGGTGGCCCATGGCACTTGGCTTCCCGGGTCCCGGGACATCGATATATTCGTTATAATACCGAAGAACCGCGGAGTTGAGTTCATAAAGAGCGGCAGAGCCCTTCAATTGCTGGCGGAGATAGCTACAGAGAACGGTATTCCCTGGAGCACTAGGTATGCTCAGCACCCCTACCTCACCCTTAAGTATCGAGGCTTTCAAGTGGACGTGGTTCCCTGCATGAAGATAAGCCCCGGCGAGAAGCCCCTCACAGCCACGGATAGATCCCCTCTCCACACGCTTTACTTGATGGATAAATTAAGGGGGAAGGAGAACGAGGTGCGGCTCCTCAAGGCATTCATGCGGGTCGGCGGCATCTACGGTGCGGAGATAGGCGTCGGCGGCTTCAGCGGGTACTTAACGGAACTACTCATAGTGAATTATGGCTCCTTCCTGGGCGTCCTGGAATCCGCCAAGTCATGGCGCCCCCATCAAACCGTGCTTGATCCAGGCAAGCACTATGCCTCACCATCAGTGGCTCGAAAAATATTCAATTCCCCCCTCATCGTAATTGATCCAGTTGATGCATCCAGGAATGCTGCAGCCGCGGTCACCGAGGAAGCCATGTCGACATTCATGGCAATGGCTCACCTCTTCACGCTAAGCCCGAGCCTGGAATTCTTCAGGGAGGGCGAGCCATCGCCTGCATTCTCGCCATTACTCCTGCTGGCAATGCCTTACCCCGCAAATGAGCCTCCAGACACCGTTTGGGGCCAATTAAGGCGCGCCTCCTCCTCATTATCCAACGTGCTCAGCAACATGGGTTTCACGGTGTATCGAAGCGGGGAATGGACGGATGAGGAGACCATTGCCGCCGTATTCATAGCGTTAGAGTCGCTGGAGCTCCCTCCCCTCAACTTGATGAGGGGTCCATTAGTCTATGCGCCTGAATCCATTGAATTCCTCAGGAAGCACGTGAATGCATCCATGGGCCCATTCATAGTTGGGACCCGTTGGTTCGCGGTGGAGAAGCGGCGGATCATGGATGTGGCTGAGGCCGTGAGAATGGAATTGTCCAGAATGCCGGCCTCCTTGAGATCGGCCTCCATCATTAAGATAAGGAGCGAGGCTGAATTATCATCCCTCCCCAAAAACCTAGAGAAAGCAATACGTAGATTCCTCTCCAAGCCGCCCTGGCTATCCACGCTTCCCCCCAAGTATAATGCCTCGGCGACTGGGGAATAAAGAAATATAGAGAATTAAGGGAATTCAGGATCTCTAACCCCAATCACCTCTCATCTTCCAGCGTGCTCATCATTAAGAGCCCCACCCCGATCCCAGCTATAAGCGATACTATTATGGCTTCGCCAAGTAGCCCTAGATCTGTCTCGTAATGATTGGGCCTGCCCGCGCCGCTCGTCAATGAGATGCCTTGGGTTGCCGTGGCGATGAAGGGTTCCCCGCTCAGCATGGTTAGGTTATAGAATACGTTAGTGCCGCCGCCAACTAATAAGCCCTTAGTCACGGCGAATACGGCTCCATTAATCGGCAATTGATATGTAACTACGTTATTTCGATTCAATACGGCTATGTAGGGAGCCCACCCCGAGTTCAGCAAGTAACCTCCCCCCACCACGAGCGCCGTTGAGTTTATGAATTCGGCGTCGAAGAGGGCGCCGTACTCCATGCCCAGCATCGGCGCAAGGTTATGGAATGTTCCATTAACTAGCATTAACGCCACTGGCCTGAACTCCAATTGATTCAATTGGAAATAGTAAAACCCAGGGCTCTCCCCCTTAGATACATTGAAGCCGCCTATGAATGCCTCATCCCCATTAACGGCAACCACCGTTGGAAACACCAGGTTCGGATTAATGGGCAGCTTCCCGGTTAGGTCCTTGAATCCCCCTTGCCCCAATATCCCCACTAACATGGAGGGGTACTGGGTCGTCGATATCACCAGCAAGGAGTCATTAAGGGGAGCTAGAAGCACTATGACGCTGCTTAAGTAATTACTGGGCAATCCATTCGTCTCATTAATTATGTTGGAGCCATTTATGGCTAGAAGCGAGGCGTGTCCATTGCTGGAGCCGCCCAGCACCAATTCATTGCCGAGGAACGCGGCGGCATATGGCTGAAATGAAGCCGGCAACATCCTCGTTTCATTAATGACTCGCCAACTCGTCGTATTTATGGCGGCCATGAACGGCCTAGACCCATTTACTCCAATTAATAATATGGAGTCCCCAAGAGGTAATGCATTGGTTAATGTAACTCCATTGAATTGAGCTGAATTCAGGACTGAAGTATTGTTTAACTCATAGGCCGCCGCAAATGCGCCCGTGGCCGTGAAGTTAGTCGTTAACGCTATGAGGAATCCCTTAACGTGAAACAGGAACACGACGGGCGCCCCACCCATCAAATGAATCATCAATAAACCCAGCATATACGGGCGCCGCGGCATCCGTTATAATGGTTTCTCCCCAGCCCAGGAACCGCTTAACTGCTTCCCGTGACTCAATGAAGTGATGAATATCGGAGAGCCTGGAATCATTACGGTAAAGCTTTTTATGCTGTTGCCCATTCTTTAATGAAATGGTAACTCAATCGCTTCCTCAGGTTGGCGTGGTTGGCAAGCCTAATGTGGGTAAGTCCACGTTCTTCGCTGCCGCCACAATGATAGACGTCAAGATTGCTCCCTACCCCTTCACCACCGTGGAGCCCAACATCGGCGTGGGGCATGTCCGGATACGGTGCGTCTGCACGGAGCTGGGCGTCAAGGATAATCCGAGGAACTCCATCTGCATTGAGGGGAATAGATTGATTCCGATCGAGTTAATAGACGTGGCTGGACTAGTGCCTGGCGCATGGCAGGGACGTGGCCTTGGCAACCAATTCCTGGATCACCTCCGCCGCGCCTCCGCCCTCATACATGTGGTTGATGCCTCTGGGGGGACTGATGAGGAGGGCAGGATCACGAGGCCGGGCTCCCGTGACCCAATGCTGGACGTGGAGTTCCTTGAGAACGAGGTGACAATGTGGATTGTTCAAATAATGAGGAAGGACTGGGATAAGATGGCGAGGCTCGTTGATTACGCTAAGAAGCCGCTCATTGGGGTCCTCTATGATCACTTAAGCGGGCTAGGCATTAGTGAAGCCATGATAAGCGCGACGCTGGTTGAGTTGAGCCTGGATAAGAAGCCGCTTCATTCCTGGAGCGAGGATGACTTGAAGCAATTCATTGAATTACTTAGGCGCCGCTCGAAGCCAATAGTCATAGCGGCCAATAAGATAGATGTGCCGGAGGCCGAGGATAACGTGCGGAGAATGATGAAGGAGCTGGGGGATAAAGTGGTTCCAACAAGCGCGGAGGCGGAGTTAGCGTTGAGGAAGGCCGCCAATAAGGGGCTCATTAAGTATGTGCCGGGCGATCCATCCTTCACCGTAATCGCCAAGGACTTGCCGCAGCCCCAGAGGGCCGCGTTGGATAAGATAGCTGACTTAATGAAGCGGTGGGGCGGCACTGGAGTGACGCAGGCAATTAATAAGACAGTGCTCGACGTGTTGGGAATGGTCGCCGTCTACCCAGTGGCCGACGAGAAGAGATTCACCGATACCGAGGGCCGAGTTCTTCCAGATGTGGTTCTGGTTCCCGGCGACTATACTGTGCTGGATTTGGCTAGATCCATTCACAGCGATGTTGCCTCCAAGGCAATGTTCGCCATAGATGCAGTGACGGGGAAGAGGCTGGGCCTGGATGCGCGTGTTTGGCATAGAGCTGTTATTAGGATAGTCACCTCTAAGTGAGGCTTCTTCTTTTGTCCACTTTATCGGCGGTATTATAGAATTATTAACTATTAGTAACGTTAAGTAATAGTCAATTAGTTGAATATATTTTTAATTAGTAATGTCTTTATGGCCAAATGGATTCCGAACTAAGGGCCACATTCATTAATAAATCCATACTTGAATTGGAGGAAATGACTGGGAACAGCAAAGAATTCCTTGATTTCCTCGAGAAGTGGCTTCAAGGCTCATGGAGGTGGATAAAGGAGGATAAATACAGGACAATGCTTCGAGTCGAGGCCACAGCCATGCATGCAGTGAGGGAGTTCCTGGATTCCCATGGATTCATCGAGGCGCTTGCGCCCATAATTGGCCCAGTCACTGATCCGGGAATAAGGGGCGCGAAGCAGGCCACCATAGATTTCTATGGGCATGAGTATAAGGTGATGAGCAGTGCCATACTCTATAAGCAGTACCTAGCCTCCTCCCTAGGCAAGATATACTTCGTGTCCCCCAATATAAGGCTAGAGCCAAATGACAGCGCGCTGACGGGGAGGCACTTAGTCGAGTTCTATCAAATCGATCTCGAAGTGAGGAATGCATCCCTCGAGGAAGTGATTACGCTGGCCGAGGACTTAGTGGATTACGCCGTTAAGGTAGTTGCCGATGCGCATGGAAGGGACCTGGAGAAGTTGGGCCGAGCCTTGCCGGAATTTAAGCATCCATTCCCTAGATACACTCATGCGGAGGCCGTTGAGTTAGTGAATAAGTTGGGGTGCAGTAACCCCAGAAACACGGAGCTTCGGTGGGAATGTGAGAAAACGCTCTCCGCCAGTCATGCCTCGCCAATAGCGGTTTACGAGTATCCCAAGGGCGCCCGCGGCTTCTATGATAGGGAGGACCCGCAGAGGCCCGGCTACCTGAGGGACTTTGACTTACTGTATCCGGAGGGATTTGGCGAGGCAATATCGGGGGCCGAGAGGGAATTCGAGCCGGCTCGAGTGATAGCTAGGATGCGGGAGTCTGGGGAGGACCCCAATAAGTATAGGTGGTACCTGGAGATGCTTAGGGAGAATTATCCCCTCCAAACCGCGGGTTTCGGCATTGGGGTGGAGCGGCTCGTTCGTTACCTATGTGGATTAAGGGGGGTCTGGGAGGCTCGCCCCTATCCCAAGGTAGCCGGCATAGTGTCTCCTTGAGGCGGTAATCATGTCCAGCATAGCAATGAAGGTCGCGGAGCTTCTAGTTAAGGTGAGGGCCCGTCTCTCGCTCCTGAGGGGGTTAAGGGAGTTCATCGATGATTACCCATTTGATGAGATATCCATCAAGGCGCTGCGCGGCGAGGAGGGTGCATATCCATTCGGGGAATTAGGCGGTTACGGCGCCGCTGTTCTGGGGTCCTCCGTTACTCGCCGCCACTATCCTCGCTTCCTCTCCATGGATGACTTAGTCCTAATGCCCCCTGCATTCACTCCCAGGAGGCTTGAGAAAATGGCGGAGCTCCTCCGGGAACCAGTGTTCACGGATGTTAATCTGGAGACGCAGCTGGGCGGCTTCAAGTCGTCGCTGCCCTTCGTGGTTGCATCAATGGGCTCCACGGACATTGCGAGTAGGTACTCGATTCAAGTGGCTCGGGCGGCAGCTAAGGCTGGCATACCCATGGGTATCGGGGAGAACGTGGCCACTGTCCGGGGGTATGGAGCCAGGAGGAGCCGGCTTCACCCCTCATTTAAGGAGAGAATCATGGCGTACCTAACTAACCTGGATGGGCATGGCGGCGTCTTCATTCAGCAAAACGTTGAGGACTCATATGATGAGCACTGGAACAAGGTCTATAGCGACAAGGATCTGGAGCCATTCATAGAGGAGGGCAGGATAGGCTTTGAGGTTAAGGTTGGTCAGGGAGCTAAGCCGGGCCTTGGGGGCGTGATAAGGATGAGGAGGGAGGACGCGATTAAGGTGAGGGAGAAGTACCACTTCCTGAAGGATCCCCTGAGCACTAGGGATAAGTACGTGGAGAGGTACTCGGTTCCAGGCACGTTTACCCAGGACATACTTAGGGGAACAATTAGAATGATGAGGAATAACTACCCGAGGGCCAGGATATGGATAAAGACGGGCCCCTACAGGGATGTCTCTGACGTGATTAGGATAGCCGATGAGGAGGGCGCGGACGCGGTCGTGATAGATGGAAAGGAAGGCGGAACAGGCATGGCTCCCTCGGTCGCGATGAAGGATCTAGGATACCCAGCCATTGTTGGGCTAAGGAAGATAATGGACGCTAAACTAGGCGGGGCCCGGGTGAGCCTATTATTGGCGGGCAGGATGTATAATGGAACCCATGTGGTTAAGGCAGTGGCGCTCGGCGCGAGCGGCATCTATATTGGTCGCCCAATGATTCTCGCCGCCATGGTTAAGGGCGAGGAGGGGGTCAGTAATTATATTGAGGCCCTTAAGGTGGAGACTCAGATGCTTGTGTCGGCGCTTGGGAAGTATGATATTCACGAGGTATCCAGGGAGGACGTTGCATCCCTTAATCCGGATCTCGCCAAGATGTTTGGAATACCCTACTTATACTCCAGGGAGTAGTGGGCGCAGTGTTTAATAGTGCTCCTCATTGGTTCAGTTAATGAGAGAGGAGGAAGCATTAGCATCGCTGAATAGGCTTCGCTCAATAATGGATAAGCACAATACTTGGCGGCGGCGGGAAACAATTAACTTAATACCGAGCGAGAACGTTATGTCGCCGCTGGCGGAGTACTTCTACCTCAACGATATGATGGGTAGGTACGCGGAGGGAACAATAGGTAAAAGGTACTATCAGGGAGTATCCCTAATAGATGAGGCTGAGCAAATGCTTGTTGACCTCATGTCCACGCTATTCTCATCAAAATTCACCGATGTAAGGCCCATATCAGGCACCGTGGCTAATATGGCCGTTTATCACTCAGTGGCGGGGCTAGGCGAGAAAATAGTATCCCTACCAACCGCCGCAGGGGGACACATAAGTCATAATGAGACGGGGGCGCCAAAGGCATTCGGGTTAAGGGTGTCATACCTGCCCTGGAGCCAGGATGCCTTTAATGTTGATGTGGATGCCGCCAGGAAATTAATAATCGAGGAGAAACCAAAGCTAGTGCTGCTCGGCGCCTCCCTCTACCTGTTTCCGCACCCAATTAAGGAATTATCGGATGCGGCTCACGAGGTTGGCGCAGTGCTAATGCATGACTCGGCCCACGTCCTTGGATTAATAGCTGGTCATCAATTCCCCAACCCATTAGAGATGGGGGCCGACATAATGACCTCATCAACTCACAAGACATTCCCGGGACCCCAGGGAGGAGTCATCTTCACATCCAGGGAGGACCTCTTCAAGGAAATACAGAGATCCGTGTTCCCAGTAATGACATCCAATTACCACCTGCACAGGTATGCATCGACGATAGTTACAGCCATAGAGATGCTGACCTACGGCGATGAGTACGCGGCCGCCGTGAGGAGGAATGCCAAGGCCCTCGCGGAGTCCCTTCACTCCCTTGGATTACCCGTCGTGGCGGAGGAGCACGGCTTCACCGCGACGCATCAAGTGGCCATGGATGTCTCGAAATTCGGCGGCGGTGGACCAATCGCTAAGGCATTGGAGGAGGCAAACATAATAGTGAATAAGAACATGCTTCCATGGGACAAGAGCCCAGTGAGGCCCAGCGGAATAAGGATGGGCGTGCAGGAAATGACTAGGGTAGGCATGGGTGTCAGCGAGATGAGTGAAGTAGCTAGGCTAATAGCTAAGGTGGTTATTCAGGGAGTGGAGCCGAACAAGGTTAAGCCGGAGGTAATGGAGCTTCGCCGCGGCTTTACGAGGATTCATTACGGCTTTGATCTAAACGCGATTGGCTTGAATTGCCCTTGCCTCCCCCTCATCTAATTTAAAACAATAGGCCTCCGAGTAATCATTATAAAAATCTAGGTTATTTGGGTGATTTTTTCGAGGAGGTCCTTATGGGTTTTCTCGTCATTTATAATGTTCTGGATAAGTACTTGGGTTACTTGTACTCTTGGATCCATTGATTTAGATATGGCGCTGGATAAGAACTCGTAACTAGTTAGTTGTGTCTCCTCTATGTCCTCCAGTCTCTCTAGTTTATCCGCTATATTGCTTAATTCCTTAATAGTTATTGAGCCTCTCACAGAGTTCCGTACATCCCTTATTATATCGATCATTTGGGCAACCATGGCATCCAAGTTCCGTCGTTGGCTAATCACGGACTCTATATTTACATGCATCTTAACTGTATTGATCAATAAGTCCTCAATTAGCGATAATACATCCTTGTGCTTTAATGAGTCGTGATAAATTATTTGAAACACGGTCTTAACCAGCGGATCACTAGCCTTATTGCTTAGTTCACTATATAATAGGGCGGCCTCTCCCTCGATGTACTCGCCGTCCCTTAGTATTATTAAAATATTATCCTCTAGAGTCCCTATATTATCCATGCTCCAATTACCCTCTTCAGCATTTTTAACTGTGGCGCTACCTCTTGCCCAATTCCAATAAACCAAAAAAATGATCATTGAATCCGATGCCTAACGAGGCCCCTCCTGCCCAAACACTGATAAAATGGATTACAAGCCTCGCCCTTTGGGGGGATAAAGCCTAAGTCCTGGTGTTGGTGAGGTAATAGCTTCCCCTCAATCAGTGAGGAGCGGGGAGCCGACCCCACAATGCCAGGGGAACGAGTATCGCCCATAATGGGGCATCCCTCTAGGCCTCTGGGAAGCCTCGCCCTAAAGGCGGGGAGGAGGTCAGCTGTATCCACTGGTCTCCACGCCATGCTTTTCCTGCTTGCTCCATATTAATTCCTTAGTATAGGTATTTCGCAGGCTAGCTGCAAGCAGGTAAACTTGCTGCAGCATCCATGTCCTATAGGGCCCCCAAGCAATTGCCGCCACACCTATGGCTAGAATCGCGATCGCCGGCAATCCATGGCTCGCCACAAGTAAGGCAATGCCTAGCGCTAGCATCCATGGATTAATCACGTGGAGATAGAACTCAGCGGACAGTATTGGCAGAAACTCCCTGGGATACCTTAACCTGATCGCTGCAATGAAGTGCTGTATCAAGTGCTGTGCCCGCCTTATTTTCCAATTGATGAAATCCTCATTAGGCACTATTTCGCTGCATGTAACATTATCCGGGATAATGGATCTAAAGCCGAGCCCAACTATCCTCGTAGCGGTGTGACTATCATCAGCGCCAAGATTCGTTGGGAATCCCCCCAATTTATCCAGGAGGCTTCTCCTGAATGCCGCTAATTCGCCGTGAAAAATGGGCGTCGAGTACTTCTTGCTCTCCCCTATCCTAAGCAGATTATAGAGATCCCTATATGTCTCCTCCTCTTCCCCTCCTGAAATGGGCTTCTTAACGCATGAAACAGCGCCAATGGCTTGATTGGAGAACCATGTGACGGCGTTCGGCAACGCCCCTCCTCCCCAGAAGGCATCCGCATCAGCCAGAACAATTATATCCCCGCTTGCCTGCCTTAATCCAGCATTTAATGCCATTGCCTTCCCCCTCCTCTCCCTCTCCCTGATCAGCTTCAGATTTAGCCCCAGCTTCTCAGCCCACTTAGTCGCTATGTCGGCGGTATCATCATTGCTTGAATCGATCACAATCACCTCCAGCTTATCCAGGGGATACCCCTGTTTAGCTATGTTCTCCAGTCTCTTCCCTATTACGCTTGCCTCATTATAGGTCGGTATCATTACGGATACCGTCGGCGGATCGATGCCGGTCACCTGAGGCCATGGCTTCCTCAGCCAACCCCTCACCACTGCATAATACGTGATGGGCACTAAGAAATGCACTGCAATTAGGGTCACTGCAATGTCGAATAGATACACATCAATGATGCTGAAACAAGCATTTTAAAGCTTAATTGGGGAACACTTATCTTAGCCTATCGCTTGAGGGGCCTCAAATCCCCAGCGTATTAAGGGAAATCATGAATTGGATGAGCCGCAATATTTGCGTTAATTAATTAAGTGGGAATCGCGTGGGGGCTTTATGGGGAGCGATGTCATAATAATAGGAGCAGGCTCCACGGGAAGCAGTGCAGCATATAACTTGGCTAGGAGGGGTTATAAGGTAACGGTTATCGATAAGCGAGGCATTGGGCAAGGCATGACCGCCTACTCATCCGGCATAGTGAGGGCATTCTATAGCGTGAGGGAGGTCGCCGAGATGGCCCTCTATAGTTTGAGGTTCTTCCAGGAATTCAATAAGGAGTTCGGCGACAATGCATTCACGAGAACGGGGCTCCTCGTGATAGCCGATAATTACCTGAAGAGAAATGTGGAGATGCTGAGGGAATTAGGTGTTGATATTGAGTTAATGGATCATGAGAAGGCCAAGGAATTAATAGATGCAGAGATAAGGGAGGGAGAGCTAATTGCGTGGGAGAATGATGCTGGATACGCCGATACAACCATGGTTGCAAATGCATTCGCTGCCCGAGCCAAGGAACTGGGCGCCTCATTTATCATCGATGAGGCGCATCTCTCGATTGTGAATGATGAGCCAAGGATAATCACATCCAGCCACGGCGAATTAAGGGGGGATAAGTATGTAGTGGCCGTGGGTGTTTGGGCAAATAAGGTGCTTCCAATGGAGCTTCCCATAAGCATAATAGCGGAGAAAACGATTAGAGTCAAGACGGATAGGGGCATGCCCATAATTTTCGACACCATTAATAACTTCTATTTAAGACCTGAAGGCAGCTCCAGCGCATTGTTGGGGGACCTTGATCCTGGATTAAACATTGTGAATGATGCTGATTCCTTTAATCCATTGGATAGGCCTGGAATGGATGAGGCGCTTAAGTATATGGAGAGCGCGGCTAGGAGGATTAAGTGGGCCCTTAATATGGGATTCATGGATGGATGGGGCGGGCTCTATGACGTGACGCCCGACTGGATGCCCATACTTGACGAACCGATAAGGAACGTGATAGCTTGCGTTGGGTTAAGCGGCCACGGCTTCAAGCTATCTCCAGCGCTTGGAATAATGATAGCGGAAACGATAGAATATGGTCGTCCACGATCGTTTGCAGATATATTCAGGCTCTCCAGGTTTAGGGAATTAAGCAGCATAAGAAGCATGTATGCTCAAGGCATACTGGGTTAATCCTAAGAGGACGCTGATAAAGGAGCGGGAAACATCATCCCGGGGCGGGGTCAGGGATGAATTCTAATTAATTTAATAATTAAATAGCAACTATATTAATTATATTTGATGTTTGTTACTGTAAGTATATCAAATATTTGAATAATGCTTAAAAATAGATGTGAAAAGCATATTTATGAGCCAAGATGACGTAAGACCAGAGGGCCGCCAATTAAGGAAGGAGCTCTCATTCACGGAGCTGGTTATAATAGGGATAGCTGGGGCGGTTGGCACTGGAATATTATTTAGCACCGCAGCAATGACTGGATCAGCGGGGCCGGGCAGCGTATTGGCATGGTTATTGGGCGGCATATTCTACTTCTTCATCGGATTAACCTACGCTGAGTTAGTCACCACTTATCCAGAGGCAGGCGGCCCCTCTAGATATGCCTTATATACCCATGGTTGGTTCACCAATATGATTAACTCCTTGGCGGACCTAATATGGTACATATTTATTCCTCCAATAGAGGCATTCGCAGTAGTGGATGGCCTCTCCGTATTTTACCCCAACCTAGTCACCAGCAGCGGCGCACCAACGCTGATAGGCGCGGTCGTCGCGGTTCTATTGATGATATTGATGATACCGTTCAATTATTATGGAGTAAAGGCATTTGGCCGCTCAACCGCGTCCTTCGGCGCAGTTAAGCTTGTGTTCTACATAGCCCTAGCCATCGGTTTAGCCGCGGCCTACTTCGACGCTAGAAACCTATTTGCATATAATGGATTCCTGCCCTTCGGCTTCCCAGGGGTATTCCTTGCCATACCCTTCGCCATGTTCGCCTTTGGAGGGATAAGGGTATTGCCGGATTACGCCGAGGAGAGCCGGAACTATAGGAAACTGCCCCTCGCGATTGTTCTCGTGGTGATTGGCCAATTATTGATATACTTATTGCTGGACTTCGTTTTCGTCACGGGCATAAATTGGAGTAAGCTAGGCATGAGTGCCGGCGCCTGGGCATCGGTCGCCAACATACCGGGTAACCCATTCATAACGATCGCCCATGACTATAATGCGCAATTATTATTCATCTTAACAGTGATAGTTGGCATAATAGGGCCATTCGTGGTGGGCTACATATACTTGGGGGGAGGCACTAGAGTGCTTTTCGCCCAGGGAAGGACCCAGATAATGCCTAACATAGTGAAGTACATACACGAGAGGTACTCAATACCGTACTGGGCCCTACTCATAACGGCGCTGGTTGGAGCCGTGTTGGCATTCATAGCGGCACCCGTGCCCAGCATATATGGATTAATAGAGGATGCGGTGGTTGCCGGTTACCTGGGGTTCAGCGTGAATCCCGTGGCCATGATAGTGTCGCGCAGGCAGGGAGTTACTAAGTATAAGATACCGGGCGGCTCCATAATAGCGCCAATAGCGTTCGCCTCCGCGTCGCTGATAATATTCTGGAGCGGCTGGATAACGGTGTACTACGCGGTTATCCTATTAACGGGCGCCGTCGCGATATTTGGATTAATAATTCCAATTGTGCGGGGAACAGCAATGAGGGATTTAAGGCACTTCATTAATTCCCTTTGGTACATAGCATACATAGCATTCCTGCTCGTGATGACTTATATAGGCAGCGATGGCGCATTAAACATAATATCCTTCAACTTAGCCACATTAATAACAGTTGCAGTATCGCTTCTCGTGTTCTATCCATGGGGCATCATGTCGGGCCTAAAGGAGAAGTTCTCGGACCCGGCTTACTTGCCTCAAGGCGCATCCCAATAAATAAAATCAATTCCTCTTCTTAATCCCCTTTTTATCCAATGAATTTGAGCGTTGGGTTTTGTTTTTAAACCGCCGCTAATTCGCCATCTGTGAAGTGCTCGATATGCGGCTCCACGGTGGATACGGCTAAAGTAGCCTACATTAAGGGCAGCACGGTTATATGCAGCGATTGCTTCCCAACTTATTATGTCAGGAATTGCCCATTAACCCCACGCCGGGTGCGCGGGGAGTCGCCTCTTAATTGTAGGTACTGCTCATATAAGGCTCAATGCGATTCATATGTTAAGTCATTGATATCCAATAGCAAAGGATCGTGATAGTTATGGATTTGCCCCGCCTCATTGTGGAGGCCTTGATCATAATTTGGCCCGCCTATGTAGCTAATGCCACCCCAGTGGTCGCCTCTAAGTTGATAAGTAGGAGAACGCCAATTGATATGGGTAAATGCCTTTGGGATGGAAGGAGAATACTGGGCGATGGCAAGACCATTGAGGGCTTCCTTTTCGGAGTCATGGCTGGAACGCTGATAGGGGGCTTAACCGTGACCATAATAGAATCGTTCAGCGGCAATTCCATGATTTACCCAACCCTATTGGATTGCTTCTCCTTATCGTTCTGGGCATTGGTGGGGGACCTAATTGGCGCATTCATAAAGCGGAGACTAGGCTTACCGAGGGGTGCACCAGCCCCATTTCTTGATCAGTTGGACTTCATAGTGACAGCATTACTGGTCACTAGGCTAATTGATCCAACTACGATAAGCATCCCCATAATAATTGCAGCAGTGTTGTTAACTCCCCCAATTCACTTAGCCACTAATGCCGCTGCGTACCTGCTTGGCTTAAAACGAGAGCCCTGGTGATAAAATGAACGACGACCCTCGCCTTTCAAGGCTGAGTAAAGCCTAAGCCCTGGCGTTGGTGGGGTAATTGGCTTCCCTTCAATCAGTGGGGAATGGGCCGACCCCGCAATGCCAGGGGAATGAGCGGCGCCCATAATGGGGCGTCCCCCAAACCTCGGGGACCCCTCGCCAAATGGCGGGGAGGGGGGTCGGCCTTACCCATCTTCGCTCCATCCTAAAGGGCAAGGCTTGTTGAGTACTTCATCATGTGAACACAAAACTAGGGGGTTTTCCCTCTTGTCGTGCTGTGTTCTCTTTAGTGCTGTGTTGCATGATTTTCTGGTGCGCACTTCCTAGGTATTTTTCTGGCACTAGCTCGTCAACGCCACAAAAATATTATACAAATACGCATAAGCGCCTCCTTCACCATATTAAACCTCGCCAACACGTTCACCAAACGCTTCACAACAGAGAAAACGCCCTCAACAACCCTAAAACCAAAACGATGCATTGCCCCAAGCCCTAGGCCCAAGCGCCCTCAAGAATTTGATAAAGTGAATGACAAGCCTGTCCCTTCTAGTGCTGGGAGCTCAGCANCTCGCTTGCGGCTTCTACCACNCCAACTTTGTTCGGTAAATCCCTTAACAAACTGTATTCTTCAGCTTGTTTTTCTATGAACCCATAATCCAGCAATCTGTTTAATATTTCATAAATTCTAGGTTCTGGAACATCTTCTCCAAGTAGCGTACTCGCAACTTTGGTGATTTGTTTTAGTTCGCCTTTGCCCCCAAGCCTTTCTAACGCCAAAATTGTCGCTGAATAGCGTTCCTTTGATTGTGTGCTCAAAATAAAGTCTTTGGCTTCTTCCTTTACTTCTTTTATAGCCATTTTTACTATATCATCCACTTTTATCGCTTTACCGTGCTTTAAAGAGAACGAGTATTCAGAACCAAAAAATGTTAACCAGCCAGGAACGCCATCAAACTTGTTTAAAGCGTCCTCTAAAACTTCATCACTAATTTTAACCCCTTCCTCCTCAAACCCCTTAATCAGAAAGTCTTTGCTGGCTTCCCTGTCAAACCTTTCTAAGTAAATTCTTCTTATATACCTTCCAAAGAAGGGTTTCTCGTACTCAATGTTCTTTAGAACTTTTTCCAAAATTCCGATCATACTTCCAGTAAATATGATGGTCGTGTTTTTGCAATAGTCATAAATATCGTGTAACACGGAGGAAAAATTAATTCCGTTAACCTTCGCAAGCTCTTGCGCCTCATCAAAAATTATTACCAGATTCTTTCCATTGTCTTTCGCTAGCTCATCCATTTCTCTTGTCACAAATCCTATATCCTCGTTTCTGAATTTCTTTAGTCCTGCCCTTATCTTGACTGCATTAAAATCTATAAATGAACTCTCGTCG
>LOBW01000035.1 GCA_001516585.1 Thermocladium sp. ECH_B | reverse complement strand
GGCGGGGAGGAGGTCAGGCAAATAATAGGAACATTAAGGAGGAATTAAGCAAGTTAAGCATTAAGCTGCTTCCAACCGGCGAAAGGGTTTCCCAATACATAAACAATGGGTATGAAGTGTTGACGTTCTAATTCGCTGATATAGCATAAAAATGAAAAAATAAAGCAGCGTTATTTATTTACAAAAGCGCCAGGATGAATTTGGCAATTATCGTTAGCAGCATGTAGCTGAAGAGCCCCATCTTTATGCCTAATGCTGCGTTAGTGCTCACCACTGCTGCGGCGAAAACGACGGACACCGTGTTAACTACCTTAATGAGCGGGTTGAGGGATGGCCCGGTGGTGTCCTTGAATGAGTCGCCCACTATATCGCCTATTACGGCATTCTTGTGAGCGGGNCCACCCTTTCCGCCCAGGGATGGATCCATTTTAGCCTCTATGTACTTCTTGGCATTATCCCAAGCACCGCCGGCATTAGCCATTAGGAGCGCTCTTGGGAATCCCAGCATTATGGTTCCAAGTATTAAACCAACTAATGCGACCCAGCCCAGCAATAGCCCCACAAGTATTGGAACTATCACTGCCATTAGGCCTGGCACCATGAATTCCCTCAACGCGTGGCTAGTAACTATGTCGATGGCCCTCGCATAGTTGGGCTTATTCTTTCCCTCAAGTATGCCCGGTATCTCCCTGAATTGCCGCCTTATTTCCTCGACAAGCTCCATCGCTGTCCTACTCACCGACATTAGGGTTCTACTTGAGAATGTGTAGACAATCGCAGCCCCTATGAATGCGCCCACCAATAGATCGGGCCTAAGCACTGACGTGTTAAGCAATATAGTGTGTAGAACCTCAGGGGACGCCACCGGATAGCCCGGCATTATTCTCTCTATTACCTCATAAACANAGCCTATGAAGAGCACCAGCGCTGCGAGTCCGGCGGACGCTATTGCATAGCCCTTAGTTGTTGCCTTAGTGGTGTTGCCTATTGCATCAAGTGCATCCGTTGCCTCCCTAACTTCCTCCGGTAATCCACTCATCTCGGCCAGACCAGAAGCATTGTCGGAAACGGGGCCGAAGGAATCAATGGTAATTACTATGCCGGCTATGGAGAGGAGCCCCGTGGATGCCATTGCTGTACCATATATGCCGGCCATGAATGGATTAGGCACCCCTATCAAGTAATAGCCCAACGCGAAACTCGCTCCAAGAACTAGCGCAACCACGAGCAGCACGGGCACCGCGCTAATGAGCCCATATGAGTACCCCGTCACTATTACATTTGATGCGCTTATGGTGGCTTGCTTCGCTATGTTCTTCACAGGCTCATGGGTATAATGGGTATAATTCTCTGTTATATGGAGGACGGCTATTGCGGTTAACATGCCAAGTATGTCGCTGATCACCACGGCAGCCATCACGGTGACGCTATGGAATATCAGTGCTCCGCCGATTATGACTAGCACCGCCGTAACCGTGACCGTGGTGTAGAGAGACGTATTAAGCTTCCTCATTGCGCCGGCGGCGCCCTCGGCCTTTCCCCTAACTACTTGCATGCCTATTAATGTGCTTATTAAGGCGGCCGTAGTCACCAGCAATGGGAACACGGTGAATCTTAGCGGCATGTGGAATACCGCGGTGAGGAGCAGTGTTCCGGTTAGCACCACTACTAGGCTCTCATATACATCGCTTGCCATTCCAGCCACGTCCCCCACGTTATCTCCCACGTTATCAGCAATTGTTGCTGGGTTTCGTGGATCATCTTCCGGTATGCCGGCCTCCATCTTGCCCACTATGTCTGCGCCCCAGTCAGCTGCTTTAGTATATATTCCTCCGGCCACCCTTATGAAGAGGCTCATTAGGCTTGCGCCGAATGCGGCGGCGATGAGTGCCTCTCCCCAGAGGGTCGTAACCGACCTGTATATTATGAAGAGTATTGATACTACTAGGAGGGCTATGCTGGCCAGCATAGTTCCCATGACGCTGCCGGCCCTATACGATACGGCTAATGCCCCGCTTAGCCCGGCCTTGCTTGCTGCTTGAGCGGTTCTGGAGGCACTTCTCGTGGTGACGTACATGCCTATATATCCAGCCATGCCGCTTCCCAGCGCTCCCAATGCGAAGGATACCATTGCTAGAACCGCCACTAGGACATTATCGCTGAAGCCTATGTAGTATGCACCCATTATTAGAATGGCTAGCGCGACCCCAATCGGCAAAATGGTCTTGTACTCCCTCAATAGGAAGGTCTTAGCTCCCTCGGCTATTAGATTGCTTATTTCCCTCATTTTATCCGTGCCGGCATCCTGTTTGAGCACCCATGATGCTGCCCATGCGCCGTATATTATGCCGAGTATGGAGATTATAACCGGAAGTATCTCCGCTACTAGGGTTAGACTGGCCATACTTAAAACACCTTGTTGGGGGGCATTTACTAGAATATTAAAGCTTTACCCTAGAACCTTGGCTCTAGGTAGGCACGGCAATTATACTTAAAGCAAACTTGTTTAGGGCGCATCTTTTGCGATCTTTATTGTTTACTATGGAAGAATTAAGGACTGCGTGGATCCAATTATTTTCAATTGTTATTTTCAGTTACAAATTTCTGCTCCATCTTGGGGTTGCCATTGATGGCACGCAATCCTTAAAAAATATGTATGTAAATGGCCTACTCATGTGTAAAATACTAGGCCTACTCCTAAGAGGTGATTCCGCGTGCTCCTGACCACGTTCTCCCTTATAGTGCTGGAAGTCTTGGTGGTGCTCTCATCGATTGGCGTTCTCTTGTCACGGGATAACTTCTATGCGGCATTATTCCTAGCCATTGCATCATCGCTATCGGCCACGGCCTTCGCTGTGGTGTATGGAATACTATCATTTACGCTAATAGTGCTGATATATGTTGGCGCGACAATAACGATAACCGTCGTGTTAGCCGCCACGTATAGGAGACCAATTCAGCATAGGGTTGAGGGCTCATGGTTTGGCCTAGTTATCCTGCTCCTCATGGCTTCCCTCGTGGCGCTCAGCAAGTACTCCATGGCTCCCACCGCATACGTCAGCATTTCGCCGTCTCAATTAGTGTCAACAGTATTGGGCAATAGTTACCTTGATTTCCTGCTGGTAACTTTGATAGTCTTGTTCTCGTTCATAATGATAATAGCAACCCGTTACCTGAGGGTGACCCAACCATGATAGATGCAGTATCGCTCTTCGTTTCATCGATAACAGTGCTAGGCGTGGGTTACGTCGTTGTGGCTAATTCACATGACTTGGTCCGCCTATTAATTGGGCTCGAATTAATGTTTAACTCGATTTTCCTCGCCTTGGTTGCGCTATATATGGTTGATCCCCTTATAGCGTTCGGCGTAACCATAATATCGGTGCTCACCTCGGCCACGGAATTCATTGCCCTAATAGTTGCCATATTATCCATTGATAAGATAACCAGGAATATAGGCGTGGATGTCCTGCGAGCGGGAGGTGAATCGTCATGATGCTTCAATTCGATCCAATCCTCATATTCTCGCTAGCTCTTCCAATAGCCGCAGCTGGATTAACTGCCGTGCTCGGCAAGAGGGCGTCCCTCTACACGGCCGTCATATCGTTCCTGCCCCTCATTGGTTACTCCCTTTACGGCATTTTCGCTAACTTCGATTACTTAGTTCCCCTCGGTAGATTGCCGAGCCCCATTGGCTCCATGCTTCTCATAAATGATGGATTAAGCAATTCCTTCGGCTTCACCATAGCATTGGTTACGGCCATGATTGCGATAGTGTCGGAGCCATATATGGAGCATAGGTTCAGGGCCCTCGGCATACCGGAGGAATTCAACATTTATTATCCATTATTCATTTTATGCGGGATATCCATGGAATGGATAGTATACGCTTATAATCTATTATTAATGTATATAGGCCTAGAGGTATCGCTCATATCGTCCTTCCTATTGATATACTTCTATGGCTATGATGGCTACGGCAAGACAAGGCAGTGGATAGGCACGCTTTACTTCATTTACACCCATGTGGCGAGCGTTTTGTTCCTGGTCGGCGCAGTGATAGTGGCATTAACCACGGGCACCATGAATCTAGCCACGATAAGGTATATACCCCCCATTGCTTGGATATTGATATTGATAGGGATGCTCATAAAGCTGCCCAGCTTTGGTCCGCATGTCTGGTTGCCTTGGGCCCACGGCATGCATCCAACGCCGGTCGCAGCCCTCATAATATCAGTGGTTGGCTTGGCATCATATATATTGGCCAGGCTCTACTTGATATCGTCCTACTTCATAATATCGATACGGACTCCCCTCCTCGCTTATGCAATAATAGGCGGAATACTGGTCAGCTTCGCCGTGTTTAGGCAAAGACATAGCTACAAGTGGTTATTGGCTTACTCCACGGTAGCTAACATGGCTTACCTATTGGCTGGGCTCACCCTGGGCACGTATGGAATAGTTGGCTTAACGCTCCACTTCATTGCCCATCAATTAGGTAAGGCCGTGCTCTTCATGACTGCTGGGGCAATAATAGTTCAATACGATATGTTGGACATGTCTAAAATGGGCGGTCTACAGAGATATATACCATCAATAGGCGGCGCGGCGCTTCTTGGCTGGATGAGTCTGGCAGGAATATTCACGGTTGGCTTGCTCGGCGAATTCTTCCTCTTCCTGGGGCTATTGACGACGCTTGGGCTCAGCCTCAATACTTTATGGGCATTCGTGGGCTTAGCGTTCCTATTCCTCCTTACCGGAACCTACGGCTTCTGGGCATTGAAGGAGGTTTTCTACGGGCAACCCAGGTGGCCTTACACCAAGACTACTCCAAGCAATAAGCTGGTGGTGCCGCTCTACGTGCTTGGTTTGACGAGCGTCATATTATTGTTCCCGCCAATATCGACCACATTAATACACTCTATACTAAGCGCGATTGGGGTGATCATGCATGTATGAGTCCCTAATTCCTGTGCTGGTGGCGTTAATGACCGTTGTCCCAACGCTATTAGCTGCCCCCATATCCATATACTGGGCAATGGAGCAGGATAATCATAAGGCACGGCCATTGGAGTACCTCGCCGTGATTGGGCTTGGCATAGCGGCCCTGGCATCGACCTACATAGCGCTGGCCTACCCCCTGAGGACAATTATATACTCATACCCATGGATCTCGGTGCCCAACGTGTTCACGGCGTATGTATCATTCGTGGTGGACTTCCTAAGCAGGTACATGGGTTTATTGACGGCTTGGCTCGCATTCGCGATCGGCGTTTATAGCCTTGAGTATATGGCTGATGACTATAGATTAGGCTGGTTCTGGTTCTTCTACAACACATTCGCTGCATCCATGCTCTTACTCGTCTACTCCAATAACCTGCTCCTCATGTTCATAGGATGGGAGGGATTGGGACTTAGCTCCTGGGCATTGATAGGCAATTGGTTCAGGGATGATGATGAGACATCATTCGTTGGAAAAGTGGGCGACACTGTGCTTGGTAAGCCTGCTTGGACTACTCCATCTATGCAGCGTATAGGGCAATCGTCACGATAAGGTTCGGAGACATGCCGATGCTCGGCGCATTGGCTGCGATAGGGATATTCGGCGGCAGCCTCGACTTCAACACGATAAATTGGGCTCACTTAACTAGCGTCCTTGGAGTGGCTGGAACAGTAATAGTTTTGTTGGCGTTCCTGCTTGGTCCCTTCACGAAGTCCGCTCAATTCCCATTTAATGATTGGTTGCTGACCGCCATGACCGGCCCCACATCAGTTTCCGCTCTGCTTCACTCGGCCACAATGGTTGCCGCCGGCGTCTACATATTCATGAGGCTAACTATTTACTTGGTTGGCGTCAACTTCATCGGGATAAACCTAGTGTACCTATCAGTGCTTTACTTGGGGCTAGTAACGGCCATACTTGGCGCGATGTTCGCCACATCAGTTAACGNGAGGAAGGTCATATTGGCTGGATCCACAATGAGTAGCCTTGGCCTCATGATGGCTTTAACGGCGGCATCTAAATTCATTCCATATAGCGTGGATGCGCTTGGCTACATGTTGCCGGTTGGGGTATTGGTGGGTTTCTCCTACCTGATAATTCATGCCTTGTCCAAGGCAACGCTCTTCCTGGTCAGCGGTCACTTGATTCATGAGACTCATACCAGGTTTAACTTAGGTAATTGGAGGCTTGCGGAGAAGCTGCCGGCCGGCTTCTACTCGACGCTGGCCGCGGCGCTAGCTCTCGGCGGCATACCGCCNTTTGCGGCTTACTGGGTTCACTCTGCCATGGATGAATTAATGACAGATGTCGGCAATGTGGTTGGTTGGGGAGCATATGCGCTCCTACTATTGACTAGCTTCATTTATGTGGTGTTCCTCGCCAGATTCATGTCGCTTAACTTCATTAAGGGGGATGATCCCGGCGAGGTTGAGGGTCATGGTGGATCAATAATGGCCGGTACCTATACTGCAATAGCCACCGCGGCGCTCCTTGTAGCAGTGCCTATATTAATGATGGCGGTGCCTAATGTAATACTGGGCGCTGGCTTTGATCCGGTTGTGTTCCTAATATCACTCGCCATAACTATCACGTTCCTAGTTGTTACTTATAAGCCGCGTTCAGCGTCCTTTGCGCTCGTGTCGCCGGTGTTTGAGAGGAGGTACTATATACAGGCGTTTATGGATGTGGTGCTGGCCGGCTTTGGAAGCGCATTGACGGCGTTCGCCATGTTGTTCAGCAGGGGCTTTGATTGGCTATTCAATAACGCGATACCGCGGCTATTCAAGGCAACATCCGCAACCATTCGTGGAATGCAGGATGGATTGATCAGGAACTATGTTAAGGCGATCCTAGTCGTGATGACTATTATCCTCCTCATAATAATGATGGTGATGATTTATGTATGAGTACACCACAATAATTGAGTTGTCATCGATCGCATTGCTGCTTTTCACTGCTGCATTAGTGGCTGTTCGTAAGGAGAAGTATGCCTGGATCCCGGCCTTGATCTTCTTGTTGCCTGACCTATACGTCTCGGGCAGTTACATAATGTATCCAGCCCTCATAGATGGTGTGGCCGCCATTAATATAATAACCCTCATGTTGGTGAGGGGATCCCAGTATAGGGGAATGGATTATGCCTTGGTATCATTCATGGGCTTAATCACGGCATATGCACTATATGTGCCGCTAAGCATAGGGGATGCCTACTTCATTTTGCTGCTTGGCCTATTCATGCTGGTCAGTGTTCCAGTCTACTTCATAATACNGTTGGGCGGCACTAGGGAGAACCTATCCGCGGCTGTGAAGGCAATAACTGCATTGGTCATAGCGACGGTTCTATACTTCACCGGTGCCTCTATTCTATTCTTCGCATTAATTAATCAATTAGGTGGATTAGCTTTGCTGGGCTACACCCTGCTTATANTGGGCATGATGCTTGAGGTTGGCGCCGCTCCACTGCATCTATGGGTTCCCGACGCATTCACGGCTGGCAATCCATACGCGGTCTCCGTAATAGCCTCCATCGCTAAATTCGTTCCATTCATTGTGACGCTTAAGATAGTTTACCCGCTGTTAACCGCCATGGGCCCCATGGAGACGTATATAGTGGTGTGGGAGACCGCTTTATTGGCGGCGTTCAGCATGCTTTTGGGGAATATAGGTGCAATAACTGCAAAGGAGCCGGCGAGGGTGCTGGCTTACTCCACTATAGCTAATATGGGTTACATAATGTCCGCATTAACCATATTCTTCGTGGAGGGCGTCAGCGAGTTGGCGTTAGCATACGCATTAATCGGCTTACTAACTCAATTATTAGTTAATGGCGCGGGGAAAATAGGCTTATTCTCGATAATAGGCAATGAGAGGGGATCCCGTTGGAGCTATATATTGGCTTACTCATTCATAGGGGTCCCGCCGCTGCTTGGCTTCTGGTCAAAGTTATTCATAGTGCTTGGATTGATATATGCTGGTCCACTGCTTTGGTGGCTAGCCGTCCTGCTCGTGATTAATTCCGTCATATCGGTTCCCTACTATGTTAGGCTAAGCAAGTCGCTGAGCGGCACGGGATCCAGCGGCATTGGNTTGCTTGTGGTAGTGTTGGCATCTATAGTGATGCTGCTTGGCCTCGTGATACCCATACCATTGGCGATGATTAATTCCGTTCACGCATTATTGGCATATATAGTGCCAACTCCATGATGTAGATAATAAAGTTTTTATCCATCCTTATTTCCACTCATTAAGTGATACTTGTTCTTAGAGGGAAGGGGAATTACTCCGTGGATCACTTGAGGGATGAGGTGGTTATGGTGCCGATATTAAGGCCCGTCGTGGATGAGGAATCCATCGGTAAATTGATCGATGCATGCCGTGTGCCCAGGAGGATCGGCGTGGTGATGAGCGCGGAGGTAATTGATGCAATAAGGGGGAGACTCGACTTAACTAGATGCATCTCCCTCGTGATAGGGGTTGGCCCATCAACGTGTGGAGCAGTGGCTTCTCTCTTTCCAACAATTAGGTGTGTAATGCCCCCGCAATTCTTCAGTGGAGGAGTATCCGCATTGCTTAAGCAGGAGTGCGCAATGGGGGAGGAGGTTCTGGTGATGAGGTCGAAGGATTATGCCGAGGAAGCATCCATAACTGCACCTAATTGCAGAATAATGGAGTTCGGGTTATATGAATTGATCGTTGATGACGAGGCAATAAAGAGGGCTGCTTCCCTCCTTAAGGATGCAAGCGCCGTGGTATTCACAAGTCCCAAAGTATTCCTCTCTTTCCTAAGCATCGTTGGGCGGGATTCATTGAAGTCCAAGAGATTGGTGGCGATTGGTCCAACCACCGGCGCAGCCATGATCAAGAATGGCTTTAATCCATTAGTGCCCCCTCGATTCACTATAAGGGATGCAGTGGAGACGGCGCTAGAGCGGTGAGGATTCCCATGAGTCGCCAACAATCATTCGCTTGTTCTAGCCTTGAGGATGGCATACACAACGGCAACTACCGCTACTCCCAGTATTATGACTACTTCCTTCCATATGTCTATGGTGGTCGGCGTCGTCATCATTGTGAATTGAGTGGTTGATATAAGCATCTCCCTAGATAGCGCCGTCAACACTATTTGAAGCACCTTATTCACCGCTATTATCTCCTTCTCAACGTAATCCATGAACATCTCTATTATCTCGATGGATATGAGCACTATGAATATGCTGGAAAGCGCCTCTATGATGGAGCTCTCAGTTATGTTGGATATGCTCTCGTATAGCGTCATGAATGCGCTCCATATCGAGAACGCCGCGACCACTATTATCATTACCATGGCGACCACATAAAGCACTAGATTAATGGTTCTGAATGTCCCCATTATCTTGTTCTTAGGCATTAGGGTTACCCAAAGACAGCCCAAATATAACTGTGACGCCCAGGCTACCTACAGTGTTAAGGATTGTTCCTTGCAAAAGGAACAAATAAGCGCTCACCTTCAAGTAGGTCAGTTCCCTGCGTAAATGGGTATTACTAGGCTAAGCCCGCTTAAAGTTTAAATATTTTTGAGTTAAAATAATTCCGATGCCAAGGAAGCAAACGGAGAGGATAGATGAACGGAAAAAGGAGATCCTCAACTTAGTGGAGAGCAATGAGGAATTATCCACTAATGACGTTGTGAGGATAACAAAGCTCAGCCATAGCCAAGTATTCTATATACTTAAGCTGCTTAGCAAGGACGGCTTAATAAAGGAAGTGCGTAGAGGTAAAGTGGCTTACTGGAAATCCGTGAAGAAACAAGAAGCCGCGGATCAAGAGGAATAACAAGACGACAACATCGTATCCCCATGCATCCTTAATTATCATCAGTGTGAGATTGAGGTCCTCACTCCTCAGTGGCTGCCTCGCTTCATCACGCTACGGGGCACCGCATATCCCAATAAAAACTTTCCCTGAATAACCTGAATTGGAAAGGGAGGCATGGTGTATTGACAATAATCTTATTCCTTTGTTGATTTGGTGGCATGAGGGGGTAATATTGGTGATCAACGGCAAACCTCGCCCTTCAGGGCGGGGAGGGGTCATCCCTCATGGGTTTGGAACCCAGGTTGTCGAGGCGATTCTCGGCAATGTGCTTACCTATTTCTCAATATTCACGACTTGATAGAGAACGGTAAACCTCGCCCTTTTAGGACCCCCGGGGAGGCGGGCAGCAATTCATTAGTTGCTTTTCTCCCTGGGTTTCCTGTATCTATCGGTTTCCCTAATGCTCTCCTCATTTAGGATTCTGAAGTCGGACTCATATACTTCATTGATTTTAGCGATGACTTCCTCGCCTAGTTCCCTTCCCTCCACGGCCACGTACTTATCTATATCGCTCTTAGTCGTTATATTAGGCATAACGCTAGTTACATTACTGAAGGATAAAACGAATGCCAGGGATAATTGGGATAACTTCATGCCCATTGCCGCCGCCACTGGGATAAGCTTCTTGGCGCCACTCACAGCTCGCTCTATCCATTCAATGTCCTTGAATGACCTGTGAAGCCCCCTTGAATTAATTATTGGCCACTTATCGTCATCCAAGGCATCCGATGCATGCGGAACCCTAATGAAGTGCCCCACGTTCTCCGCGCCCGGCGATGCTAGGAAGGATTTGCCCGGCCTCTGTTCTATTATGTTATAGATGTACTCCATAGCGCCGTACCCCATCCTAATGGCTGCAAGCCCCTCCTCCTCCCAACCAAGAGTGGGGCCAAGCGAGATCCCTATAACTCTCGCATACCCATCCCGCTTAATCCCCTCAAGCCACCTAAATACCTCAGCGTTCATTATGGTATCCATCCGTGGATTATGCAGCATTAATATATCGACATAGTCCCTATTAAGCCTCTTCAAGCTATTCCGTAATGCTTTCTCTAGGTAATCTGGAGAGAAGTTCTGCGGTATCTCGCGTTGTCCAGCCTCATGATGGTAAATGTCGTACCCTATCTTCGTCAAAATCACGGCCTCATCCCTCCTCTGCCCTATTGTTCTCCCAAGCAATTCCTCTCCTCTTCCATTGCCGTAACTATCCGCCGTGTCGAAGAAATTTATGCCGTTCCTTAACGCGTACTCAATGATTTCCTCCGCCTTATCTCCCCTACCCCACCAATCAGTCACGAGGGACCAAACGCCAATGCCTATCTCGGAAACCATGACTCCACTATTACCGACTCCTCGTTGCTTCACTTACTCCTCAATTATTGCCCTTATTTTAGGGGTTTCGCGTTGCTTCTCTCGCTTGCTCTTGCTTCCTTAATCTCTCCAGCATGTCCATTAGCCTCGTTGCGTCTTGTCTATCCACTATTATGAATACGTCATTATCATACCTAAGGACATGCTTAACCGAGATCTTGTTGGATCGCATTAATTGTATTAGGGTCGTGACGAACCCCACCGGGGCCCTCTCCGCCAGCGATATTCTAATTAGGCTATACTCCATTGTTGGCGCGGAACTGAGTTTAGCGAGAGTCCTCAGCGGCGATATTATCTTTAGTCGGGATCCATCGCTTATTATTATTATGGCAATGTCTCGCCCAGCCATTGTAATTAGGTCTGGAGTCGCCTCGCTTATCGGGATCTCTGCCTCGCCTATGCCGCTGTAAACCATTATTTCGGCTTCATTAAGTAATTGAATTATATTCGGCATGCCCGTCATGCTTTTCTCCTCCAATCGCTCCAGCGCCTTAATTATCGTTCCAAGCTTGATTGGACGCGTCGTGGCTGACTTAACGAGGGGCAGTATTTCCTTGGCTAGCGCCGATAAGTTGACTATGCCTGTGGATATGGCCATCATGTAGAGCGGGTTCTCCCTAACTATGTCCTCCACTATTTTGCTTATTGGTTCCTGCATTCATATTAAATTAATTCCCCAGTTCAAATACTTTCCTCTTGTGTCAAATTTTTGACATAATAAGATTTAAATAGAGTAATTTGACAGAGGTTTCCGACCGCTACGAGTGATAAATCAAAAATCCAGATAGAGGTGAAAAAACCCAACATGAGGCCGATGTGGATCGTGGCCTCAATACTCCTCGTGGGCGCATTAATAATGCTGGTAGGAGGCGTCGCAATGCAGATGGTTCTGCACATATACACGGCGCCCCTATGGGTTGGAATATTCGCCGGCATCCTACTTTCCATCCCGCTGGAGATATGGGACTTCCCCAATCCAGACGTAATAATACGAGCAATAACACTTAAGGATAGGTTATTGATGGTTTGCTTCGGGCTAGTGATAGGGGTAGGCGCCATCCTACTCTATGCATTGAACCTCTTCGTGCCAATGCTTCACTGGGGCATTAAGGCGTTCTTCGTGCCAGGCGTAGTCATAGGCGGCTTAATCTTCGGCGCAGGAGTAGCGGTGGCCGGCTACTTCCCGGGAACCATATGGATAGCCCTTGGACAGGGAAGGCGCGACGCCATCTATGCAGTTATAGGGGGATTACTTGGTGCATTAGCTTGGTCCCTAATATTCGGTCCAGCCAAGCCATTCTTCTGGGAAACCCTTAACTTTGGACCAATTACTTGGCCAACGCTCTTTGGGTTAACCAGCAAGGCCTATGAATTCATGGTGGCCATAGTCTTCGGCTTATTAATGATAAGCATGTGGCTCTTCGTGCCTAGGAGACAGGGCGGAAAGGCATGCGTACTGCACTTAACCGGTAAGTCTAATGAGTCAATGGCTCTGGAGGACGAGATAAAGGAGTTCAAGGAGGACTACAAGAAGATACCGGACTACGTGATAGAGGCAGTATCCGTTCAGCAGCCCTCCTCTTCAAGGGTCATATTCGCCTTAGCCTTTGACTTCGCCCTAGTGGCGGTGGCAGTGATAGTGCTTAGGCAGATATTCGGGGAATCCACTACCTATTCCTGGATATGGGCTCAAGCATTATTCGCCATTAATCCACACTTCGCGGCTAGCCTCCCATACTTCCAATTATTCGGCGGCTTAAAGATAGTTAATGGAGTGCCCATCGATAAGCCCTTCAGCGAGATAGGTTGGGAACCGCTCTCCGACCTAGGCACCTTCCTAGGCGGCTTAATCTCCTCAGTATTCATAACTAGGAGATTCATGGGATTCAAGCAGTGGACTCCACACATATGGACTAATAGGTTCGGCACTGGAAAACTTAGGCCACTTGCAGCATTTCTCGGCGCATTCATGGTGCTCTTCGGGGCCAGGATGGCTAATGGCTGCGCAAGTGGACACATATTGAGCGGGAATCTACAAATGGCCGTCAGCAGCTTCGCGTTCTTCATGGCAGTGCTGGCCGGCGCCATAGTCACCGCCTACATAGTATACGGCTTAAGGCCATGGACCGCTAATTAATTAATTAATTAAATCCCTGTAGGTGTGGATCAAAATGATAACTCTTATCCAATACCTCCTTGCAGTGGTGTCGGGAGTCTTAGTGGGGTTCTCGCTGGGGCTCATAGGTGGAGGAGGATCAATACTGGCCGTTCCCCTCTTCCTCTACTTCGTTGGGTTGGACTCTCTGCCCAACGCGGCTCACATAGCCATAGGCTCCACGGCGCTAGCGGTGGGGCTAAACGCATACATAAATTCATACATGCACCTAAAGAAGCATAACGTGTCGCCCAGGGTCGGTACCTTATTTGCCGGGGTCGGCCTAATCGGCTCGCTCCTAGGCGCCTACCTGGGCCACATAACGCCTGGAACGAGTTTATTGATATACTTCTCCATAGCCATGATAGTGCTGGGGGCATACATGGCGATTAGGAGGGAATCAACGAAGCCGGGCACCAGCGATGAGATTCCCAGGGTAATGGAGTCGCTTAAGAAGTGCCCCAAATTAACCCCATCAACGGCGGCCAAGGTTGGGGGCGCGGGATTCGTGGTTGGATTGATAAGCGGCTACTTTGGGATAGGGGGTGGATTCCTCATAGTGCCCTCCCTAATGTTCTCGGCCGGCCTATGCATAACGAGGGCCATAGGCACCAGCCTCCTCAGCGTTGGAACATTCGGAGTAGCCAGCGGGGCTGAGTACGCAGTGTACGGCGATGTGCTGATACTGGTGTCCCTCCTATATGTTTTGGGCGGCGCACTAGGCGGCTACGCCGGCACCAGTCTCGCAGTTAAGGCGCCTAGGAACATTCTTAGAGTGGCCTATGGCGCAATAATAGTGCTGGTGGGCATATATATGCTATTTAAGCTAGGCGTCTTGTGAGCTACCCGCCCTCACGGGGTCTCCGGCGAAAAATGAATTGAACCTTTAAAAACGCCTTGAAAACCCGCTTCCCATGCTTCAATGCTAAACGCTCATCGCTTTATTTGATGGGGAGAATGCTAAACCTCGCCCCTTAAGGGCCGGGGGTAAAGTTTTTGGATCCAAACCCGCCTCCTCACGGTGTCCTCCCACGATCAAAATTAGTTGGGATGGAGGCCGATCGTCCCCTCAATGCCGGGGGAACTCACGAAGCCGGCAACCGGCGCCTAAAGGGGCGTTAATCCCTGAGGCCTCGGGGAACCTGCGTTCCTCGAGATGGTGTAGCTTGTCGGTTATCTTAACGGGGGTTAAGGGGAGCAAAAGGCCCGTGAGGTGGGGGATGGCCCCCTAGTGGCGTTTAAATGGTGGCGTTTCCGTGGAGGGTGAGGGCGTTAAAAGCACAGAGGGCGGGAGCCGTCCGTGGTGCCCGTGGAGCTCCTCTCCCTGCCCGTGACGATGCAGGCTGGGCGGGGAAGCGGGAAGCCCCATGAGGGGGGTAGTTCACTGAAGGGGTATATACTATATTTACTGCGTTCACTGCTTACTGTTTCCTGGGATTAACTGCATAAAGCTTAAAACCAGCGGTGTTGGGGCTAACAATGATGGTGACGATGAAACTCCAATGGAGGTAAGTAGGCCCTCGTTGGGCCTATATATAACCGCCACGTACCCCGATTCGGCAACATTTCTAGAGGTCCTCAATAGGACTCGGGGCATCGTGGATTTCTATGAAATCGGGATACCGACAAGTAACCCCAAGTACGATGGCCCCATCATACGGATGACTCACTTCAAGTCGCAGCTAAAGGGGCTTGAGGCAATAAAAATCGCCAATTACGAGAAATCGATATTGATGGGATACATAGATGATTATGTGAGCTCCCTAGATACGGTCGCTAAAACCGCTGCTGAAGTCGGTGCATCCGCCATATTATTCCCGGACCTCTTGTTTGATCACTTCAATAGGCTTAATGATTATGTCGTTGCAATGCGCAGGCATGACTTGCGCCCAGCATTCTTCGTGTCAAGCAAGACTCCCCACAGGATAATAGAGAAACTGGCATCACTTGAGCCCCTATTCATTTACCTGGGGCTATATGCATCCACTGGAACAAAGCTGCCGGTTTACATTGAGAGGAATGTCTCGATAGTGAGGAAATTGATTGGGGATACTTACCTGGTCACTGGGTTCGCCGTGAGGGACTCAAGCATGGTTAGGGCACTAATAGAGGCTGGAGCAAATGGAGTAGTCGTGGGCACCGCCTTCATTGAGAGAATGAGCGATCTAGGCAATGCAGTGGAATTCCTGAAGGAATTGAGGGAGGGATTATGATAACTAGTTGGTACAATATATCGGCTGACCTGCCGCGCCCATTGCCGCCCCCCATGGATCCCTATGAAGGCGACTCAAGAATAGCATTACTGACTAGGATACTGCCCAGCGACTTAATTGACCAGGAATTCACGGCGGAGAGATATGTCCCAATACCGGAGAGGGTTCAGGAACTATATGAGAGAATAGGTAGACCCACTCCCCTCCGCAGGGCGCGGGGGCTTGAGAGGGCAATAGGAACTAAGGCCAAGATATACTATAAATTCGAGGGCGCACTGCCCGGCGGCAGTCATAAATTGAATACCGCGGTGGCGCAGGTCTACTACGCCTCAATAGATGGCGCGAAGGAGGTGGTGACGGAGACAGGCGCGGGGCAGTGGGGACTCGCCGTAGCCATAGCATCAGCGCTGATAGGGATAAATGCTAAGGTGTTCATGACTAAGAACTCCTACATTAACAAGAAGCAGAGGGTGCTCTTCATGCGGGTCTTCGGCGCCGACGTGAGCCCAAGCCCAAGCGACTTAACGGAGTTCGGTAAATCAACGCTGACTAAGGACCCGAATCACCCGGGCAGCCTTGGGGTAGCAATATCGGAGGCCATTGAGTACGCCGTGAAGGGCGAGGGGAGGAAGTACATACCGGGCAGCGTGCTGGAGTTCGTGCTGCTTCATCAAACGATAATCGGTCTAGAAGCAATGCAGCAAATGCCCGAGGAGCCGGATCTAGTGGTTGGGTGTGTGGGTGGAGGAAGCAACTTCAGCGGCCTCTCCTTCCCATTCATTGGATCCAAGTTAACCGGGGCTGGGTTCGAGAAGACGAGGTTCCTCGCAGTGGAGTCCAACGCGGCGCCGAAGTTAACTCGGGGCTCCTACATGTATGATTACCCCGACACGGCGGGTACCCTGCCAATGATACGCATGTTCACGCTGGGGCATGATTACGTGCCGCCCCCCATTCATGCGGCCGGCCTCAGGTACCACGGCGCGGCGCCCAGCCTCTCCCTGTTGGTTAAGGATGGCTACGTGGAGACTAGGTCGTATGAGCAGGAGGAAGTAATGGAGGCTGCCCGCCTCTTCGCTAAGTCGGAGGCTATACTGCCAGCCCCTGAATCAGCGCATGCAATTAGGGCAGTGATTGATGAGGCGAGGCGCATGGGGAGCGGAACAATACTCTTCAATTTATCAGGTCATGGATTGCTTGATTCGGATGCATATGAGAAGGTGTTGAGGATATGAGGCTCATCGAGAAGATAGCTAATGGGCATCCCCTGAATCAGGATGAGGCTTTTGAGGCCGCGATGGGGATGCTCATGGATCCAGGCGAGGCGGAGACCGCGGCCATATTAATCGGAATGCGCGTTAGGGGGGAGAAGGCGGATGAAATAGCCGGCTTCGCTAAGGCGTTGAGGCACATGTGTATCAAGGTGCCGCTGGAGGTCGATGCCATAGACACGGCGGGAACTGGGGGAGACGGCGTGGGGACAATTAATGTCTCAACGGCGTCAGCATTATTGGCGGCGTACCTTGGGGTAAAGGTGCTGAAGCACGGCAATAGAAGCGTGTCCTCCTCCTCAGGTAGCGCGGATTTCCTGGAGAGCCTTGGATTCAATATATCCCTCTCGCCGGGGGCCGTGGCGGAGATGATCAATAAAACCAATTTCGGCTTCGCCTTCGCCCAGCTCTATCACCCAGCCATGAAGGCCGTGGCGCCCATACGTAAGAAGTTGGGGGTTAGAACCGTATTTAACTTGGTGGGTCCATTATCGAATCCCGGCATGGTTAGGAAGCAAGTCATGGGCGTCGCGGCTCCCCAATTACTGGATGAGATAGCCGAGGCCGCCGTGCTGCTGGGCTATGACCGCTTAATGCTGGTACACGGTGAGCCAGGCATAGATGAGGCCTCAGTAGTGGGGGAAACCACGGTCATTGATGTGAAGGGCAGTGGGGTGGAGAAGTATAAGGTTGATCCCCGTGACCTTGGGCTCCCCAGGAGGCGGATAGAGGACCTGCTTGCCGCTGATCCCAGGGATAGCGCGCTCAAGGTAATGGATGGATTAATGAATAGGAATCAAGCCGTGAGGGACTTCATAGCCATAAACACGGCATTCGCATTACTGGTCGGTGGTAAGGCTCGCGACTTGAGGGATGGAGTGGAGCAAGCCATACATGCAATAGAGGAGGGCGGCGTGGCTGGGTTCATAGAGAGAGCGGCGGAGGTGAGTCGGCATGCGTCTTAAGATATGTGGAGTCACTAGGCGAAGCGATGCCGAGTACTTGGATGGCCGCGTCGATTATATAGGCTTCATACCGGACACCAGCGGCGGCG
>LOBW01000034.1 GCA_001516585.1 Thermocladium sp. ECH_B | reverse complement strand
CCTAGGGAGGCGGTTATTGATAGGTTGAGGAGTATTGCCTCGATGGAGGGGGTCTCCATTGGGGGGGATGCGTTGGATGCCTTGTGGGAGGTGAGTGGGAGCGACTTGAGGAGGGCGATTAATGCCCTCCAGGCCGCCTCAAGCCTCTCCCGCCAAATAACGGCAGAAACAATATACAAAGCAATAGGCTACATAGAGCCTAAGGAAATCGTGGAGTTAATCAAGTTAGCAATAGGAGGCGACTTCCAGGGGGCTCGGGACAAGTTGAGAATCATAATGTATAATTACGGAATAGCCGGGGTCGATGTTTTAAGGAGAATACAGAGAGAATTGATTATAAATAACTCAATTAATATACCTATTGAAGCCAAGATTGAGCTTAGCGACTTCATCTCTGAAATAGACTTCAGACTAGTGGAGGGCAGCGATGATGAGATTCAACTAAATGCATTGCTGGCTAAACTAGTCCTAATCGGCAATAGGCATGGATTAACCAGTAAAGCCACAGCAAAATCAGAACCCAAGCCAGAGAAGAGGCGCAGCAAGTAATGCACATTCCTTGGGTTGAGAAATACAGGCCGAGGAGCCTTAAGGATGTGATTAATCAGGAGGAGGCGAAGGCTAAGCTAGAGGAACTGATAAATAAGTGGCTCAAGGGGGAGCGATTAAGCAAGGGCATACTATTGGCCGGACCACCGGGCGTGGGAAAAACCACCATAATACACGCATTGGCCAATGATTATGGACTCGAGGTCCTTGAATTAAATGCAAGCGATGTGAGGACCGGGGATAGGATAAGCAAGATCGTGGGCAGATCCATTAAGGAGGCCTCCATATTTGGGTTCAGGGGCAAATTGATACTCTTCGATGAAATGGATGGACTGGATCTAAAGGAGGACCGGGGAAGCGTCGGGGAAATAATAAAGATAATCAATGAGTCACGGTTCCCCATAGTGATGACAGCCAACGATCCCTGGGACCCCAAGCTACGCGACTTAAGGGAGAGGAGCGAAGTAATTCAACTTAAGCCACTTAAGGAAAGCGATGTGGCTAAGCTCCTTAGGAAAATATGCGAAGCGGAGAAGATACGATGCGAAGAAGACGCGATAAAGTTATTGGCGAAGGCATCCATGGGAGACGCGCGCGCCGCAATCAATGATTTAGAGGCGGTGGCGAGGGGTAGGTCCTCAGTGACCGAAGATGATATTGCTGCAATAAGTTACAGGGCTCATCAAGTGGATATGTTCAGGGTAGTTGACATGGCTATAAAGGCGCGGAGCTTTGATGAGGCGCGTAGGGTCACATCGCTGCCCAGCTTTGATTGGGAGAGCTTCTTCACTTGGATAGTTGATAGCGTGCCCGCGGCTTATGGCGAGGCACCCACTGCGCTATTCGATGCAATGAATAACTTATCAAGGGCTGATGTTATTAGGGGCAGAATTAATAGGATACAGGAGTGGGAGCTAATGAAGTACATGCTTGAGCTAATGACCGCAGGAGTCTCGCTGGTACCCGGTAAACCTAAGCTGCCCTTCTTCATAAAGTATGGGTACCCAGCCAAGATAAGGCTGCTCAACAAGATCAAGGCAATGAGGCAAATAAGGGACATACTAATAAAGAAACTAAGGGAAGAGGCTCACCTGGGGAGCCGCGTAATAACGCTCGAGGTACTGCCCATGCTTAGATTACTCATTAATGGGGAGAGAGGAGGCCACGTGATCAGCGAACTAAGCCGATTAACTGGCTTAAGCGAGGATGAGCTGCGAATGGCGTTAAGCACCGAGATTTAGTCCCCATTCTCAATTAATTGATTGAGTTCATCAAACATGGATTTAATTACCTTAACCCTGGGATCCTCATCCCTTATCCTAACTATCTTTATCTTGCCAAATTGCTTCTCCTCAACTATGCCGAGCTCCTTGAGCGCCGCTATGTGCTGCCCCATTGATCTATGATTCATCTCAACAAGCTTGCTTAACCTAGTTACATTTATCTCCTTTATCTCCAATAATGCCCTCAACACTCTTATCCTGCTTCTCGATGCGAATNGTTCCTCTATGAAGTCGCCCAAGTTAATCACCCAAGTCCCTCCTTATCATTGAGCTAAGGGATTGCTGCATCGTTTCAAGGGGCTCGGTTGGTATGGATATGAATGTGGTTCTCCCCCTCATTCCCTTGCCGGAGAGACGGGTCTCCAGGATGCCTCTGGAAGCCATGTCCTTCACGTACTCCCACAGCTGCGTGTGCTTCCTGGGTTCCTGGCCATACTGTTCACAAACCATTTCGTACTCGCTCTCCGCATCCCCAATCGATATGTAGGGGGTTTCGCTTTCCCTCATTAACCTATTAACTATGGCTAATAGGAGAAGCTTCTCGTGGAGGGGGAGACTCATTAACTCATCCTCCCTAACGCCATGAAGGGTCTGCATCACGGCCTCCCTTATGTGGCTTGGAGATACATGCGTGGCGCCGCTTACTTCAGCTAGCTTTGATGCTCTCCATAATATATCCAGCGCGTATCTGGCATCGCCCCGAACAGTGGATTGATTGGGATTATCGGGATCGACGCCGGCTACGTCAGATATCATTTCAAGTATCTCCTCCGTATAGGCCGTGTCATTAAGGGCCTCCTGGGCCCTATTCAGCAATATCTCGAATATCTGGTCCTTAGTGTAGGGGGGAAACTCTATAATGGCATTGCCCAGCGAGCTCTTTACTCCCTTGTTTAATTGATCCATGAATGACTTGCTTTGGCTCACCAGTAGGAGACTGAATCTATAATTCTTGTCGTAGTACTCCTCGCCGAGCCTCACCAATGCATCAATGGAATCCGGACCACCATAATTAAATAAATAGAAAACATCATCCAACACAATCACTGCATACTTATTTTTCTCTGCCACCTTATCGATTATCAATTCAAGAAGCTCCTCGCTGGAGAAACCTCGTCTAGGTATCGGCAAATTCAGGCTGAGCCCTATGGTCTTTAGAACGCTGAAGGGGGTTCTATGCAATGCGCAACTGATGTGAACGTAATCAACCAGCCCCTTGGAAGCCGTCTTCACATATGAACCGAACTTCCTGCTTGTGACGGTCTTGCCGCTGCCCGATCTACCCACCATTATTGTCTTGACATACATGGAGCCCGGCTCCTTTATGAATGACCCAAAATATGCTTGAAGCATTTTCAACTGCTCGTCTCTAAATGGAAGCTTCTCCGGCACATAGTCCGGCATTAATGCCTTCTCATTCTTAAATATGGCCATATTATTCACTTTTAGCTTACTAAGTAAACTTAAAGTTTTCTTTTACAATATACATAACAACGCATAATTAGCCGAAACTTTTAGTGAATTCTCCACTAAANCTCCTTAATAGGCTTACCCTTACCCTTATACTCCTGTATCAATTGATTAGCATCGCTCTCCGAAAGCTTTATAGTAACCAGGCTATGCCTAGTTCTAGCCTTTAACTTAACTACATCCCCCACCTTCTTAACCCTAATCTCCAAGGCGGACTCCGCATGTCTCCTCCACTCATCAACCGAATTAGTTTCCATAGGCATGTGAAGACCAAGGGAGTCCCCAATTTAAAAATTTGCTCCTTAGCCGAACTGCTCTCAATGGGAACATCCCAAAATCATTGCTACCACCGAAAAATGGCATTTACTGCTTTAGGGCAAGCACCACATATTCAATGTAACACGGTCCTCCAGTTACTTGAGGCATTACTGGGCGTAGTCCTTATAATTAATGAATTGATTCCTTGATGCGCTTCATTGTTTCCTCGCTTACCTGAATCCTACCCGAAAGCACATCCATTACTAATTTATACTTACGGTACTTATCCTCCGGCGAGAACTTGGGGGGATGCGGAACCTTAAGCTCGCCGCCACAGTAAGGACACCTATCCTTCCTTAGGGTGTATTTACCGCAATTCCTGCACCTCCTAAGTATTGAATTAACCATATCAATCAAGCCTGCTAAACGATGCTTCGCCGCCATTCTTCTTAGCCTCAACTACGACTAGCTTGGCTATCTCCTCCATGGCTGCCTCCAACTTCTTGGGGTCCCTTCCCTCAATGATTATCTTGTACCTGGGGGGACCTATGGTATATATCTCAGCCTCACTGGCGCCGAGCTTGATCGCTGCTTCCTTAATTGAGCTAAGTATTTTCTTTATATTATCGACGCCGCTTGGACCTATGTTTATTAGCCTAATTACGCCCTTCAACTCAACCTTAGGTATCTCTACGTGCTGGGACGCGACCTCACGTATTGCATTTGCGATGTTCTCCGGTATACCTAATTTATCGAAGATGTCCTCGCTCCTGATGGCCGCCTCAAAAATCCCATACATGTCCCCATAATAATCTTCAACCCTCCAACCCACTTCCTCGATTAATTTTTGAAGCGGGATGCCGAGTTTCTGGGAAATAATATTGAATAACCGCAGCGCCTTAGTTGTCCTCTTCCACCTCAGAAGCATTTTCTCCCTTTCCTCATCCCTAACCTTTCTATAGGATAAATCAATTAGTTGCCTGCCCCTATCAACCCGTATAACCTTGAAGACGGCCTTCCTACCCACATCCAAGTAATCCGTTATATCCCTGAAAAGCGTGGGAACTATTTCATTGACAGGCACATAGGCCTCTATTCCATTATACTCATCAAGCTTGACATACGCGCCGTGCTCAGTGATTTTAGAGACGGTACCTATCACTAGCTCCCCCATCTCCGGCGTGGGTTTCCTCGCTATTCTAACGGGAGGCAAAGCGGCCTTATCCCTTGCCTTATCCTTATGTGAATCATTGCTCATTATGATGCTAGACCTTCAAGAAGCAATTTAAAACCTTACGCTAATGACACAGGCATGCCCTAAGAAGCGGGGCTCTAGTTGGAGGGAATTAATCCAGTTCCTTAACTATTGATCCTATGAGTTTGCCGTGGCCGCCGCTTGGCTTAACTAGAACCGCACCGCACACGAGGCACTTCACTTCCATTGATGGGTGAGAGAACACTACCTGCTCATTGCCGCAACTATTGCACCTGACCCTAATGAAGCGGGACTTGGGAAGCGGGACAAGGACTTTTCTTAGGCTTTGAGGCATTCTAATCACCTCTCCACTATCTCTATCTTCTTGAGGCGGCCAAGCGTCTTCATGGATACGTAGCCGCATTGCCTACAGGTGAGCTTTAGGGTTACCTTCTTCGTTACCTTGTATAGGGTCTTCTGCTTGGGCTTCCTAGTTGAGCCGTATCCCTTAAGCTTCCTTAGGTACCTCCTCTGTCCCTCGGATAATGTGCGTCTCTTGCCGCTACTGTAGGTGGAAACGCTGTGATCGGTGTACGTATCGCATCGTGGACAATACATCCTCACGGTCTTCGGGAACTTCATCATTTCTCCGCCCTTAATCTCCCTTTAAAACTTTTTCCTTCCTATATATAATGGAAACTATTTTCCTAATCATGAGGTCCTCGGCATCCTCGACGGGCAACACGGCAACGTCTCCCTTCCTGAATGGCCCCATTTCATTCCCATTGCTTGTCCTAATCCGTAGAAACTGGATCCCAAATGAAACTATCCTAACGCGGCCATTATAGTCCGATCTAGGCAGCAGTGGCTCCAAGTAACTCAATGAATTCAGTATCCTCTTCTCCTCAGCCAGTAAATTCTTCGGGGTACTACCGCTTCGAACAGCGGCCAGGATCTTCTCCATGCGTATGCGGATCAATGCTATTATGGCTGACTTAGCGTCGCTCGAGTATACCCCAGACAAGGCATTCTCCAATGCGCCGCCGACCCTAAGGGAACCACCAATGGATGCCGCTAATTCCCTGTATGACTTGAATGGAAGCTTAACTAGGCTCTCCCTCCCCATCTCAGCCTTAATTAAATCATTTAATTCCCTCAAATTCACTTGCCTCCCCTCTCCAACTCTGCTAAGTCATTAAGCATAACGTATATGGCGACTGCCTGGGGGAGAACCATGCTTGAACCCGGGGCCGCCCTCACATCCTCGCCCAGCACCTTAGCGTTCAGACCAACCTTAAACTTAACTGCAATGCTTCCCTTATTAAACGCAATAGCCCGCTTCAGCACAGCCTCCACCCCGCTCTCCAACTCGCTTAGACTCACCTCAGCCACCATTAGACCTGTCTTGCCGTGAAGAGTATTTGGCATCCTTATCAACCTATTGATATCGATCGTAACCACTTCATCTATCGCAATGCCCAGCTTCTTCAATATTTCTCCCTTCATTCCGGCAACATTAATGGGCTTAGGCCTGCGGCCCAGCACCTCTAAAACAGCCTTGAGAACCCGGCCAGGGCCCCCCATGCTAAGCGAGGCGGAGTCCGTCACGTCAAGCATGAACTCATCATTAATAATTAATTGCCTCGTTAAGTCGGCCTTAGCGGTTATGTAATTTACTAATTCCCGCCTCTCCTCCTGCCCAAGCGTTATGGCGTCGCCCTCCTCCACATGAACATGGAAGCCCCTATTCCCCGAAAACGTTATTCTCATGTGGGACACGCCGAACTCATTCATCAATACATCCACTAGCTTCACGGCTTCGCGNCGCGCATCCTCGAGGCACTCAATTGTCATCACGCTTATTCCAGCGCAGCTCTTGGTCTCTAAGTGATCCCCATCAATGTCGAAAACGAGGTCCGCGCCCCTCCATTCCTTCATGCCCATATCCTCCTCCCCAGGCCTCTCGAAGTATGAGCTGGAGTAGTACACATGCCTCGGGGATTGCCTCGCCAAGGCGTCCCTTAACTCCTCCATGCTTCCCACCGCTCTGTGGCGTATCATGGTGTCAACGCCAAATAATTGATAAGCTATCTCCCTTTCCCGTATCCTTGGAATATCTGGGGGCTGGAATGATCGCCTATAATAGTCCCTGAAGAGAACCTCTATATACTTTATCGACATCGCTAATCCATGCGCGGCGCAATGTAGTACGCTAATTTGCCTCCCATGGGTATCTCGAAGGTTAGCGCTATGGGTTTCTGGGTGGCGAATTCAAGCGTCACTATATCGCTTATTGAGGCTGCCTTAGACGTTATATCGGCCAAGTAATCTATAGAGTACGTAGATGCAGCCGNCTCTTTTAGATCGTACTCGAACATTACGTCTCCCTCCCTCTCGAACTTGATCTCCAAGTCGCCCTTATCGCTTGATGCCTTCACATATATCCCATCCTCCTTCCCCTCTAATTTCACCGCATCCGCTATTATCTCAACATCCCTAATCGCTTGATCCAACGCGTCGCTGGCTAGTTTAGCCATCACTGTGAAAACGGCCTTTGGGGCAGGCAATTGCTCCACCCCTATATCGAGCAAGGGCATGGTTATGGTCCTAGTCGCTTTTCCAATTAGCTTGACCTTTAACTTACCGCCATCAACCTCCATGACCACCTTATCATCCTTTCTGGACCTCTTCAATACCTTCTTCAAGTCATTGAAGTTTATCCCGATGTGCTCCTCTCCATCTATGGCGGGATACTCCTCAAAGGCCTCTTTAGGTATGAATAGGTCCACCATGGAGGTTCTAGATGGATCCAAAGCCCTTAACCTGAGCCCATCCTGAGCCACAGTGAAGGTGGCTTCCTCTATCAGCACAGCCACCGCATCCACTATTGATGTCCACTCTCTGGCATCGGGGTAAACTAGCTTCATGAATTAAATAAACCACCCACGCTTTAAAAAACTCCTGTTTGATAATAAAACATAATTCCCAACTCCACATAAACCACCCGCCCACACAAGTAGCCCAGCGAGATGAAACGCGAAATACATGCATTATACCCTTTCTGCTTCACTGACCCCTGAAGGGGCTTCCTTGGGGCGATCCATTATCTAGAGGTTCACCGCTCATCCTCATCACTTCAAGAAAAAGGAGTCCTTACTCATCTTCTCTTCATCATCTGAGGCCCCGACCATAATGGAAGAATAGTTTACGTGCAGCCAATATCCAAGTTCGCCGGGATAATTAGTAATGAATTAGGGCTTGGGAAAGCATTGTCTGCCTCATACTGCGTTACCATTAATTGGACACGCAGTAAACAATGAACCCCAAACACCAATAAGCATTTTCCCTAAAGAGGCTCCCGCTTCTTCACCATAGTAAATATCATCTGAAAACAAATCTCATTATTGGTGTCGGAGGGAAGACCATATCAATAAGTATAATACTTAATTGGTTAAAATGGAGTCTTTTTGAATAATTAATTTATTGGATTAGCCTAGTTATGGTTCAGGAAAAGGAAAAAGATGTAAATGATGAGGCACAAATAGAGGAAATAGCCAAGGGGTTACCTGAGTTCGGCAGGTTCGGGAAGGAGTTGGAAACAATAGGCATATTGCCTATTCCAAATAAGATGCGGAACTTCTCCGCGACTAAATTATTCATTTTCTGGGCAATGGCATCGGCATCGGCAACAACGCCGCTAATAGGTTACCTACTCTATGATATGGGCCTCAAGTGGGCCATAGTGGCCATGTTCCTGGGGCTGGCGCTAGGCATAGTCCCAACATGGTTATTCAGCGNAATGGGGAGGCAAGTACCATTAACTGCGCTAGTGGTGGCGAGGAAAACCTTTGGGTACGGAACTGCTCAGGCATTATCGGTGCTCTACACAGTAATTAATGTGGGTTGGTTTGCCCTGAATAATGCTGTGGGCGCTGAGATACTTTCCTCAATAACTCATTCCTCCATATTTGCGTGGTACATAATAATGGGAGTAATACAAATACTTCTAGTGCTATTTGGAGCTAAGTGGCTGGAGNACTTCTATAGATTCACGTCGCCCATACTTGTGGTGAGCTACGCCGTGTTGACTTACTACCTAGTAACGGCTTACCACGTTAATTGGGGGGCCCTATTAAGTAATTCCCCNAATCCATTCACGCTGAATTGGGGCAATGCCATTGGATTAGTGCTGGCGTTCGGCATGCTTTCATGGGCGTACAAGACCACCACTACCTCCAGGTTTGGGAAGCCGTATGACGGATTCTCCTGGAGCTATGGATTGGCGACTCCGCTCGGAATCTTCCTGCCAATACTATTAATGGGCATCCTTGGATACGCTGGGCAGTACTACGCCAATAATTGGAACATAGCTGCGCTCAATTACGGGGTAGCCCCGATCTGGGTAGTAGCTGCGTCTCTAGGCGCATCGCTAGCCATAATACACACTAACGCCATGAATCTGTACCCATCCACCATAGATCTACTGGTTGCCGTTGATCCATTAATCCGAAACAAGGCCGGCCTAAGGGCCAGATTAATGCAGCCCCTCACCACTCTTATCCTCGGCATTGCGGCAGTGTTGACATCCATCTTCATACTAAGCTACGTCAATGATTTCCTGAACATAGTTGGTGACGCGATTTTTCCATTGACCTTTATTTTGCTGATTGATTGGTACCTACGATTACGCGGAAATGTCGAGATAAAGGAGTTCTATGAAGTGCCGAAAAGCGTTGGTGGGCACCTGAAGCTGGATGCCGTTGTCTCCTTCATAATAGGCATAGCGCTGATTTACCTATTGCCTGAGGCGGCGCCAACTGTCTTTAACTACGTGCCGGCATTGTATGTGGGTCCACTAATAGGGGCATTGATATACTTGGCATTGATGAAAATACATAAATGATAAAACTAACGGCAAACCTCGCTCTTTAGGGCGGGGAGGAGGTCAATCTTTGAATACTAAAATAGTAATTCCTTTTATTGGGCATTCTCAGTTATTACTTGCGGATGCCCAGCATAGACTTGATTGGTTTATCGGGGTATGCATCATCCCATTCCTTAAGCAGCTTTACAGCCTCATTAGCGACCTTTACCTCATCGCTTACGCCGGCATGCGGATCAAAATCATCGGTCTCCCTGTTAGCTATGACTGCCATTATTGCGCCGGCCCGTAGCCCATATACGTTGGCTATTGTTAAAACAACGGCGGTCTCCATCTCTAGATTAATTATCTTCAATTCACGAAGCCTCTCCAATAATCTGGCATTCTCAGGCGGTAGGTACCCATTGAAGCCGGGCCTCCCCTGTCCAATATAGAACGTATCTGTGGTGGCTGTTAATCCAACATGGTAACGCACGCCAAGCTCCTCCGCGGCGAGCACAAGGGCATTCACTACATCGGGATGAGGGGAGGCAGGGTAACCGGGGGGAGCGTATTGGGCGCTTGCCCCATCCATTCTATAAGCGCCCCTGCTTATCACTAAGTCACCCACCTTTATCGATGAGAGAAGTGAACCAGTGGTTCCCACCCGTATCACTGTTCTGGCTCCGCTCATCGCTAATTCATCAATTGCAATCGATGCGGAGGGGCCCCCGATGCCGGATGATGTTGCAGTTATTGGTGCACCTCTATATATCCCATTAAATGTCCTGTACTCCCTGGACTCGGATTTCTCGGTGACTTCATCCCAATGAGAGGCTATTAATGGGACTCTATCGGGATCCCCTGGGAGCAATACGTATGGGTTAACCTTGGACACGCGTAGATGATAGACTTTACCGCTTACCGTTGGTCTGGTAGCCATAAAATGAGCGGAGTAAAGCCCCAGTTTAAAGTTATGGGAACTAATGATGCTTGCTCAAGTAATGACATATTTAAGAGCCCTGCTTAAGCATTGAGAATGCTTGGACGGCTTTCCGCAGTATTTCGGCTTCCTTCTTTAACCGTTGATAAACCTCATCGGATATCTCGTTGCGTGACTTGGCGTCCTCCACCTCCTTCAACATATTATCTATTTGGTCCAGCGATGTTTTAGCTATATCTATAGATCTTAGCCAGTGATCCGTTATTAGCGATGATAATTCCTCCACCTTGGACTCCAGGTCCTCATATGTCTTTGATAGTGACGTCATCATTTCATTTAGTTCAGCATAGGACTTGGCGAATACATCATCATCTATTAGGCCTATTTCTTTCTGCGCAGTCAACATTTCCATTTGCTTCCTTAACTCCTCTATTTCCAGCTTCATTTGATTAAGCCGCGATTGAAGCAGGGCTTCATCGAAGTCCCAATTCTTCTTTATCTTGTTTACAATGGATTGATAGGCATTCCATGATTCCTGGGCCCTCCGTAATTCATCGCTGTACTCCTTATACTTGCCCTCTATGAGTCGCTTAATATCATCGAATAATTTCGATATGTTTTGCATCATGATGAACCGCCCTGCACAAGCTTCTCGAGGTCTCCCCGTAATTTATCGTAGACATCCTTAGATATCTTCCCATTCTTTAGCAACTCATCGAGTTTGGCGAGGGACATCCTTATCTTGGCTGATTCAGGCGAGTCCGAAGTCATTATGACTCGCCTATAGTGATTCATCACCCTATTGCTTAAATCGCCGTACCTATCCTTGAATTCCTTTAATTGATTATCCAATTTATCCAGCTTCCTCCCCAGTTCCTCCTTTAACTTAGCATACGCATCTGAATCAATGGTTCCCAACTCCCTCCTAAGCTCTACCTCCTTTAATTCATCCCTGTACCTGTTCAGAGTGGACTCAAGCAGTGATATGTATTGGGATATAACTGGGGATGATTGATCGAAGTAGCTCTTCGTCTTGACCGTGTAAGACTCGTACTCCCTCCACCTATCCTCCACGTTACGAACCTCGCCGCCCAGCTTCTCGACTAGTGATTGAATCGAGTTGATTATGGCATCCTCGGGATCGGCGGCAACGGGAGTAGTGGTGACGACCGTTATCGGCTTAACCTCAGGCTTAGTTTCCGGTTTTTTCTCGGCTTGAGGTAATTGAGTCGCGGTCCTTGATTGAGCTATATACACTGGGCACGAGTAATAATCCCCTAAGCAGTACCAATTAAATGGATTCACCTGCTTATTGGTGTATCCANATATAAAGCCACCTGCACTACGCTTAAGCGCTGGACACGTGCTTGCACCCATGAAACTTACGGATAACGCTCTCTTTTATAGTTTTTGATTCAAAAATGAAAAATCCAGATAAACGCGGACTAATGGGGGCTATGGTATTCCATCCTTAATAGGTTAAGGTAATCATCCATTGTTCCCACATCCCTCTTAGATCCACCAGCCTCATAACTCCCCACCCTGTACCCCTTATTGAGAAGTAGTTTCACGAATGCATCCATATCAATAAATGAATCCGGCAACTCCTTAATGGCTTTACCCCTTAACGCGTAATTGCCGGCCGATATGGGGAACTCGAGGATGGGTTTCTCGCTCCACTTAATTAATTCGCCATTCTCATCAAGCTCCAGAACCCCAAAACGCACCTGCTGCTTCACCCTGGTCACCATTATCGTCATGTCCCACCCCTTCTCCAAGTGGTGGGAAAGCATTCCCTCGAAGCCCTCATCCATCACTATGTCCCCATTCGCGACTATCACGACATCATCATCATTCACCGTTCCCTTAAGAAAACCCAAGTGACCGGCCGTCCCCATTAACTTATCGTGAACCACTATCCCAATATCGGCATTCATGGATTTGCCTATGGATTTCCCCGCCGGTATCGCTAGGTCAGCCATATAGTGAAGCACTACATATGTCTTGGCATTAATGCGAAGCAGTTTCCTTATTGCCCCCATCATTACCGGGCCATCAATCGTGGGAAGAAGAGGCTTGGGAATGCTAAGCGTGAGTGGGCGTAATCGCTCGCCGAGGCCGGCCGCCAGCACCACGCCGTAAATCATATATAATCATCCATGCCCATCTTCTTCAGGTGGCCCTTTATCTTGGAGTACTGCTTATCCAAGTTATTTGCTTCCTTAATCAAGTCAAGAGTCTTCGGCCTCTCCCTCTCGAGGAGGCACTTGCCCTTTGGATCCATGACATGCGCATTACATAGGGAGTACTGGCACTTATACCCAATGCAGGGACCGTAAGTGCCGTTTGGTTCCTTTGCGAGGAGGCACATGGATATCAATTCATTGCCCCGCCTAACGACTTTCAACGCGTGTTGAGTGCATGAAAAGTACTGGCACTTATACCCAATGCACATCCCGTTATCTAGCCTAGCTGACACGGGGAATCCCCAACAATCCTTATTTCGGCTTCACATATTTAAACTTTAGCAGATGCATCCCTAAATTCGAAAAACGAGGGGAAAACCCTCTGGTTTAAGGATTTGGATGAAGAATTGGAATACTAATATTCACAATATTTTTATTGCATAACGCGTTTGGCTTAACTATGCTTATTTATGGGCATAGGGGCGCGAGGGGATACGCACCTGAAAATACATTGCCATCATTTTCCCTGGCTCGGGAGATGGGGGTTGATGGCGTTGAGCTCGATGTTCATCTAAGCAAGGATGGCGAGGTCATCGTGATTCATGATGCCACGCTGAATAGAACCACAAATGGAGATGGAGCTGTCTCCGGATTAACGCTTAATGAATTGAGGAGGCTGGATGCCGGCATAAAGTTTGGGGATAAGTGGAGGGGGACCCGGATACCCACGCTTGATGAGGTTTTCACCACGATGGGCCGCAGCGTGAAGTATAAGGTTGAGATCAAGCGGGGCAGCGATCAATACCCTGGGATAGAGAAAAAGGTAATTGAACTAGTGAGGAAACACGGCGTGGATGCCCAAATAATATCTTTCGATTTCGATGCGTTGGAAACAGTTAGGGAGCTGGATGAGGGGGTAAGCATTGGATTAATATTCGTTGGCCGCATTAGGTGGTTCATTGAGTCGGCCAAGAAGCTGCGGGCGCAATGGCTTCATGCAGCACATGAATTAATTGATGAGAGGGGGATAAAGGAGGCCCACGCCAATGGATTGATGGTGGGTTCATGGACCGTAAACGATGAACAAGACGCAAAGAGGCTGGCCGTCATGGGTGTGGATGACGTTACAAGCGATTACCCCGATAAGATAATTACCGCCCTAAGGGGAGGCAACTGACCTCATCCTCATCCTAAAGGCGAGGCTTGCCATTCTTTCCATCATATGGCCTCATTTCTGCATATTTGGATTAATATTATATAGAGTTTGGCGTGGGTTAGGCGAAAAGTTTTTAAATGGAATAGATATCGATTTCGATTCATGAATGGATACAAGGTACTACTATTGGCAATGGCAATAATATTAATCAGCGCAGCAACCGAGGCAGGGGCAATTTATGTGGTGGCTCATCCAGCCTTGATTGCGCCGGGGGAAACCGGGGTTCCCCTCACGCTCACCATAATAAATAATGGGGAAATGCCCCTCCTTAACGTCACGGTGAAGCCCCTATACTCCTTCCCCTTCGGTTCATATACTTACATAAATAAGACCAATTTGACGATACCGGCAATACCGGCGGGTTCCTCCGTAAACGTCACTTTATTGATCAATATAAATCCAAGGGCTGTGGACGGCATATACATAATGAGGATTAAACTATACTATGCAATTCTAAATCCAGCATTCCAGGAATTCATTCAAGCAACCCGTAACTTAACTCGATTAATCAATGTAACCAAGATACCTCGGCAATTCCTTAACTTGAACTCCACGGTTAATGTTACCATACCGATATTGGGATACGTCAATATGGGGGCAGACACACCATTCTGGGGCTCATCATCCACGCCAATACAAGCCGAGCCCGGCATTGGCGTGGTTCCACTGATGATACCTCTATTAAACACTGGTAACGTGGTTGCAAGCAATGTCTCGGCTTACTTGGAGGTTGGGAATGGATTAGTGCCCATCTCAAATAAGGCAGTGATCGGATACATGCCGCCCGGCACCCCAATCACTGTGCCATTCCTCATAAACATAACCAGTAAAGCGCCTATTGGGAACATAAATGGAACCCTCATAATAAGGTACTTCAATAACTCAACCCAGGACCTAAGCATATCGATACCGATCACGAACAAGCCAACCCTCGTAGCACAAAGCGCCGTGTGGGGGTCGCCCCAGAGCCCAATATCGTGGGGCCCGGCTATGGAGTAGTGCCTCTCCTGATTCCAATACTGGATACTGGAAGTACCCCGGTAACTAATGTATCTGCAAGCATAGAGCTGCCGCAGGGATTATCTCCATTATATGATACAGCGGTGGTGGGCAGCTTAGCGCCTGGGATACCTAATTATGCGGTATTCATGGTTAACATAAGCAACGTGGAGCCAGGCACGTACTACGCAACGCTGAGCCTAAAGTACCGCGGGGGCTCCTCATCGCAAAGGGTTCCAATAATAATCTCCGGCTCGCCCAATGTAATTATCCAATCATACTACACTAATCCCCCAAATGTCTTCTCCGGATACCCGGCCGCTCAATTAGTGATTTATGTCACAAACGCCGGCACATCAATAGCTAGAAACGTGAAGGTAATGATTAAGGGCGATGATTACGTGAAAATAGTATCTCCATCAAGCGGCGTCATTAATGTGGGTACACTGCCATTGGGGACGCCGGTGCCGCTTAACTTCGTGATATCCNCCGGCGATAATCTATATAGGGAGGTTAGGGCTAATTTGACGCTTGTAATTAATGGAACTGGGTTCTCCAATTCATATGTTATCCCATTGGTCATAAAGCCAAAGGCCCTCCTCGCCGTAACTAATGTAACCGGATCTCTTAGCGTTGGTTCAAGCGATGTGCCGCTCTACATAACGATAACCAACATGGGGAACATAACCGCCCATAATATAGNGATAATACTTAATGGCCAGGGAGCGATTGAGCCATACGTCAGCAGCAGCAATCCGCTTAGCGCATTAACGGCTGGCAGGCTTGAGGTTGGCGATTTAATGCCTGGGCAAAGCATTCAGGTAGTGTTCATGGTTGATGCGGAGAACGGTATAAGTCCTGGGAATTACGTGGCGACCCTAACCATGCTGTGGAACCAGAGCGGTGCATTCATACCTTTCGTGCAGAACGTTCCCATCACTGTTAAGATACAGCCATCGTTAACCCAATCCGCGGCCAGCCTACTTGTGCCTAAGAGCACTGCATCCATAATGTTCTACATAGTGCTAGTGCTGGTTATAGTATTGATAATAGTGGCGGTGAGGACCCGTGCCCGGCGAGGAGTATGATCTTAAGTACGCCTATAAGGCAATGGTTATACTGGCCTCCCTAGCCACTATAGTGATGTATATAGAGGGAATGCTGATACCATCCCTCACGGAGATAGAGAAGGACTTCGGCGTTGGGGAGAACCAGGTCAGTTGGGTCTTATCGGCCTACCTCTTATCGGGCACCGTGCTGCTGCCCGTGGTTGGAAAGCTGGGGGATATCTATGGAAAGAAGAGGGTGTTATCCATAGTCGTGCTTTTCTACGCCATCGCCGTCACCATGACTAGCCTATCCCCCAACTTCACCGCACTCATAATATTCAGGTCAATACAGGGAATTGGGTTAACAATGTTCGCCCTAGCCTTTAGCTTGATTCGAGAGGAATTCCCGAGGGAATTAATACCAAGGGCTCAGGGACTCGTTAGCGCGGCCTTCGGCATTGGGGCAGCCATATCGCTCCCAATTGGGGCCTATATTAGTCAATACTATGGGTGGCAAACAACTTACCATACTGCAATACCTTTCGTGCTTCTAGTCACTTACCTGATCTTCACGCAGATAAGGGAGAGCAGGTACAGGAATCCAACGGTTAGAGTTGATTGGGTTGGTGCCTCCGTGCTTGGCGCATCGCTTGGATTAACCGTTTATGGATTAACCGAGGGACCTGAATGGGGATGGACAAGCATATACACGGCATCGACGTTATTGGCAGCCATGATTATGGCTGCGATCTTCGTGCTCATAGAGCGCGGGAAGACTCATCCACTCCTCAGCATTGATTTATTGTCTAGGCGCAATGTATTGATATCCAACATGGCTGCCGCCATTGCTGGCTTCGGTATTTTCCTTGCTAATCAGAGCCTCGTNATCCTCCTTGAGGAGCCGGAGCCCGTTGGCTTTAATTTATCCATTTTCCAGACCGGGCTGTACGCGGTGCCTGGAGCCATTGCGCAACTAGTGATGGCTCCAATAGCTGGCCTGCTCATAACTAGAACCGGGGCGAAGAAGATGTTGACCATTGGAGCAGCTTGGGCATCGATTTTTCTCCTCCTCACCGCTGCATTGGAGCCCCTTGGATTGCTTTATGTAATTGCCATGGTTTCCCTGGCCATGGCTGGAGTGGCCGTCATGAATGTCTCGCTCATAAACATACTTGTCTTCTCGGTCGAGCCGAATGTAATGGGGGTCTCCACCGCTATGAATTCGGTCTTTAGATCGTTGGGAGGAACCATTGGTCCAGCCGTGGCTGGCTCCCTTGGATCAACATTCACATCGCTGGTCCTCATAGCCTTCGTGTCGGGCGTGCCCTTCATGGTGTCGGTTCCATCATCATTCGCCTTCCAGTTAGGGTTCCTGGTATCCAGCGCAGCCACTGCCACGCTAGCGGCCTTAAGCCTCTTCGCGGAGGAGGTCATAACGTGGCGGGGAAGAAATATCAATGTTACTGTGGAGAATGCGTAACGCTTAATAACCCTCTCATGCATTGCATGGTTAATGATTCAGCAAAAACTAGGCAGGCAAAGGCCTAAGCTGCATGGGCCAGAGGTTAGGTACTGTGTTTCCTGCGGTAGACCAATAGCACCCAGCGAGAGGGCCTCCCACTTCCTATGCCCTAATTGTGGCCAGTACGAGGTTTGGAGATGCGAGAGGTGTCGAAGGCTTGGGAATCCTTATAAGTGCCCGGTTTGCGGGTTTGAGGGTCCATAGGTGAATAATGGTGGCGCAGGTATACATGGTATATAGGGTCTTGCCTAGTTCCTCTGACGTGGACTACGGCAAGCTGGTTCAATCAATAAAGGCCGCGCTGGAGCCTAAGTATACCCTCGATAAGGTGGAGGAGGAGGATGTCGGGTTCGGTATAAAGGCGCTCAAGCTTCACTTGAGGATGCCTGAGAGCAGTGAGGAGCATAGCAGTGATGAGATAGAGAACCTATTAAGCGGGATCGAGGGCGTCGGCAACGTGGAGCTGGAGTACTTCACTAGGCTTGGGTTCTAATTTTACCCGCCCTGTGCGTTAACAAGATGCATATGTTTAAAAACCCAAACATGCTAATGTGCTTGATAATATGGCATATTCATCTTCAAATGATTGGATAGAGCTAAGGGTAATGGAGGCTAAGCAGAAGGACGCCGGCAAGCCCATAGTTAGGATCGATCCAATAATAATGAATGAGCACGATATAGAGCCTGGAATGGTTGTCGAGATAAGGGGAAAGAAAGTGACGGCGGCCAAGGTTTGGTACGGGCTTCCCGAGGATGAGGATAAGGGAATAATAAGGATGAACTCCATAATGAGGAAGAACGCGGACGTGAGCGTTGGGGATACCGTTAAGGTTAGGAGAGTTGATCCTAAGCCAGCTCAACTAGTTAAGCTTGCCCCCGTCTCAATGGCGCTCAGCATTGATCAGAATTTCGAGCAGTACATTAAGCAGAAGTTGAAGGACTACGTATTAATGGAGGGGGACCTAATTCAAGTAACGGTGCTTGGGCAACCATTGACGTTCCAAGCAGTTCAAGTGAAGCCCAGCAACGTCGCGACCATAATCGATGATGAGACCCAGTTAAAGCTTTTAGAGAAGCCCGTGGAGAACATTAGGGTTCCGCGCATTACTTGGGAGGATATTGGGGACTTGGAGGAGGCTAAGCAGAAGATAAGGGAGCTCGTGGAGCTGCCCCTAAGGCACCCCGAGCTATTCAAGTACCTTGGAATAGACCCACCAAAGGGAATACTCCTAGTGGGCCCACCGGGCACCGGAAAAACACTACTAGCAAAAGCAGTGGCAACGGAGACCGATTCATACTTCGTGGCGATTAATGGACCTGAAATAGTTAGCAAGTATTATGGGGAGTCCGAGGCCAGGCTTCGCGAGGTCTTTGATGAGGCTAAGAAGAATTCTCCTGCC
>LOBW01000033.1 GCA_001516585.1 Thermocladium sp. ECH_B | reverse complement strand
GATCAAGTACCTCGCCGTGCCTTGGTTATCCCTCACATTACATTGATCGGTGGAGGACAATTAAATATTTGGCAAAAGGTATTTGATTTATTTTTGTTAATGATTGTGCCTGCTACGGCAGCGCTAATCCCACTGCGCCGGCGTAGGCCATTATGAAGAATACCCAGCCATCAATGAACGATATGGCGCCTGCTGCCTTGGCTAGCATGGGTTTCCCGGCATAGTGAGCAGCGGCTAGCAGTATTCTGGCCTCCTCCCCGCCTTGAGGGCGAGGGTTCCCCGAGGTCTAGAGGGTTACGCCCCATTAATGGGCGCTACTCGATTATGATCCACAATAAAGGAGAGAGGCTTCCTCACTCTTGAAACTACTATACCTGTAGCCTTCTTCAAGATATTCAATGCACCATTCAAGTCACTATGCAATTTATGCCCCTTAGGGCAATTAACTACTCCCCTCGGCCCCCTCACAACCTCAACACCATGATAAGCACAGATACGTGAAGTATTATACTCAATGACCTCAAACACACGAATACCGTATTCTTGAGCCTTCAACTCTATGGTATTCATCAACTCTCGATAAGACCACAAGTTCACGGTGAACTTATTACCCTTATCCTGAGCAATGTTGAAGGGATACCCCAAGTAGATCGTTGAGACGCCTAGTTCGTGAAGTGTCTTAAGCAAGTGGGAAGCAAAATTCCTATACAGGTGGAGAAGTCTCCTGGTTAGTTTCTTGAATAGTCTCCTCCTCTCCCTATTAAGCTCATAATACGCCTCATACTCCTCTAGATTCATCACCCAACTCACCCCTATACTTCCCATAATACTTCATACGTCCCCTTTAGGTCCACTTTTCCTCCGTGGAAGAATTGTTGCCTCCTCTCGTAGTTAACCTCATTGAAGAGTTTGGCGGAGGTGTCGGCTAGCCTCCTCAGCTTCCTTTCTTGGAAGCCGTTTGGTAGGAGGCGAACCACATTAGTCCTCCTATTATTGTTTTAATTTCTTTGGTGCCTTCTCCCGGTATTGCGGGGGGAATCGGCCTCCGCTCCTCATTCAAGGAATTGACCGGGGGAGGGCATCCTGAAGAGAGGTGTTTAGGCTTAAAAAAAGTTTTCTATAAGGGGGTTATCCATCCCCGGCCCTGATGGGGCGAGGCTTTCCGCCCCCTTAACCCCCATTTTGGTAAATTTTAAAAAGGCATAAAATAGGGAGTGCCATGGCTAAGAGAGGAGGCCCGAAGACAGTTGGAGTGTCATATAGATATCATATTACTCCAGGGGTATTCGCTAATAGCCTGGTTACTGTAGTTGATAATAGCGGCGCCAAGATAGCTAGGGTGATAAGCGTTATAGGAAATAGGTCTCATGGAGTTCACAGGAAGATACACAACGCTGGCGTGGGCGATATGATTGTGGTCAGCGTAGTGGAGGGGAAGCCGGAGGTAAGGAAACAAAAACTGAGGGCAATAGTGGTTAGGCAAAGAAGGCCGTTTAGGCGGCATGACGGCACGTGGGTGGCCTTTGACGATAATGCAGTAGTCATAGTGAGCGAGGAGGGCCAACCAAAGGGCACTGAGATTCATGGTCCAATAGCAATGGAGGCTGCACAACGCTGGCCTCAAATAGCGTCACTGGCGGCCCTCGTTATTTAATAAATTTAAAGTGATGACAGAACACGAACTGATCTATGACTGAGGGATTTGAACGCTGATAAATAATCGCAATCCTTGCCTTCTAATCAAGGAAAGGAAGGATCCCCACAATTGTTGAGTGCGATTCCATGGGGTTTTCCAAGAGCTTCTATGATGAGATTCCAATACCGCTAATACCTACATATCGCTAAAAATAGCTGGAAAAAGCTTAAGGTTCAACCTAATTCCAGAATACCAATGCATTAGCTCCAATATTTAAATATAGAAAAACGTTTTACTTTCGTGATGAACACCAGACCTCTGATTAAGTGAGGATTGGTATTACAGCTGATGTTAAACACTTGCTGGAGGAGCCTCAGCAACTCAATAAGGGAATAACATTCGAGATCTCAAGAAACAATCACCGCTCAAGGCGGGGGATCAGAAGTACAATAATATCATGGATAAAAAGAGTCAAAGCTCCTTCTAGCAAGGGAATCAGCTCACCCAATCTTTTTGTACTCGNTTATTCTAATTACAGATAATTCATTGTTTAGCGAATTGATTAATCTCATGCCTGCGTCCACATCTAGGCTGGCATATAGAATAGCGTCATTGCCATTTAATTCAAGTTTATATTGAAGTCCATTATAATAATGCTTCATAAAATAGTCTATCAATGTTAAGTCGCTCATTAATTCCTTATTAGAATGTCCAAGGAAGAGCCCATNTCCAATCAACAGTCTGTACTTTAGAGTTAATTCCTTGATCCTAGTGCTAAGCCCAGCCAATCTGCCAAGCAGGAGATACCCAATCATTAATCCAAACATCACTTCAATTACGGCAATTATTATGATTATCGAAATTGGATTATCGCCTATCAACTTAGATGCCCCAATTGCCACAATTATTAAAAGTATTACGCCAAAAATCGACGCAATTAAATCCTTCGAATCCATAACAATATTACAAATTACCCTTTAAATTTTTATCATTAAATCATATAAAATCTTTTACCTATTGTGCTGCTTGATTTGATTAGAAGGGATGCAGAAGATCTCGATCAATAAAAGCGAGCATATCACTGAAGCAGTGCTAATTATAATTATCGTGGAAGCATGCCTCTAATTATTGGTGATTCATAAATTATTTTACAAATACCTTTGAGGGGGCAATTCCCACAATCCTTCTGAGGGGGCGTGGCTGATGAGAGCATGTTCTTTACTTGCTTTACTTGCTTTATTGCATTACTTATCCGTTCTGGACTAGCATTAACTTGGGTCCTCGAATTCATATATATTATTTCCGCATCATTTACCCGCTCATCTAGTAATCCCACATATGTTAATACCTGTATCTCATGTGCAGAATGCGGCTTTCCCGTCTTCAATTCAAGTATGTCTATCGTATCATCATCGTTATATACCACTATATCGGGCTTACCCACTACATCATCGTCCTCTATCTTCATTTCGGAGATCACTGTTTTTCCAAGCGTTGATTTTAGGTAGTCCTGGTACTGCTTATGCGCGATTTCTCCGAATGCTATTCTACGAATCCAATCCAGCCTAGTTATCATTATTCCATACCTATGTTCAATCCATGCCTTATATGGGCAAAAATTATATGAAGAAACCATGCTTGGGGATGCATTAATGCTCTGGCGTGGAATTACAACTATATTATCGCTGAAGAATAGAATTACCGACTTCACATACTCATCCATAACTTCCTTTATTGAAGAATCACTAACCCTTACTACATCTCTAAGCAATGGATACACGAGGAATAAATCCATAGAGAAATATAAATATTACATTTCTCTTACCAGAAAACCCCATTAGGTGGATTAGTTTACTTCAACTTCATTCTCGTATCTAAAGGGCAAGACATTCCTTGGCTTGTGAACCATGAAAAATATTCGGATTATATTTATATTTATTCAAGGCGCGAGATATGCTATGAAGGCTTTGGTTTTTCATGGTCGCGGCAGCAGTCCAGAAAAAATAAACTGGTTAACTAGGCCATTTAAGGAGGCTGGATTAGAGGTAATTGCGCCACCCATAATGGAGGNTGAGGATGGATTAGAAATCGGTTCTAAAATAATAAAATCGGAACGGGACCCAGTGATAACGGCTGGCCACTCAATGGGTGGAACAGTCGCCTTACTGCTCGCCACTAGATTCCCCAATAATGTTAAGTGCTCTATTGTTGTATCAGCTCCAGTTGATAGATTACTTCAATTGAAGTATTTAGAGGAGGGGGCTGAGGGAACACTGCGTCGATCAATATATGAGGAACTGCGCAGGAAGTACCCACGAGACGAGTACTTCATTGAGACATCCCCGATAAATCACATTAATGAATCGACGCCGCCCATACTATATATATGGGGCACCGCCGATGACGTGGTTCCTCACAATNAATTAAAAGCATTAGAGGCAAGGACCACCAAGTTGGTTAAGGTAATAGTTAATGGAATGACTCACACACCTCGCNCGCAGCACTTAGGCGAGATAAATAATGCAATAAGGCAATTCCTCTCAAGCAATTGCCGCTAGAATCATGATTTTTATTCCCCCATAATAGATAAAATCCTTGACATTTTCTCTAATAATGATTTGAAATTCACATTAATTCTGGCTTTATTGACTGTTTTTCTTAATCATTGGGAATGGTATTACTTCCTTTATTGAGCTATTACCAGTTAGTATAATAATTAATCTATCTATTCCCAGCCCTAACCCCCCGGTAGGCGGCATGCCGTAACTCATTGCCGTAATGAAGTCAAAATCATAGGGATGTGCCTCTTCATCTCCCTTCTGGAATCTTCGTTGCTCTTCTTCGAATAACTTATGTTGGAGAACCGGGTCATTAAGTTCAGTATACGCATTAGCCAACTCCATGCCGGCTATATAAAGCTCGAATCGCTCTATGAGGCCCGGCTTTGAGCGATGAGGCTTACAGAGAGGCGTTGTTTCCAGTGGATAATCTATAACGAAGGTCGGCTGAATCAGGTTAGGGGTCACTAGTTTATCGAATAGCTTCTCTATCATTAATCCCCTAATGTATTCTCCCCCCCTCGGAACCAATCCATGCTTATCCATTAAGCTCTTCAGGTCTTGATCGCTCATGTCGTCAACTCTCGTCCCAAGAACCTCGCTGAGAGCATCATTCATAGTTACTCGCCTAAATGGGGGTTCTAACGATATTTCCATTGATTGATACTTCACGCGATTCGAATTAAGGATTTTTGTCGATACATGNCTTATCATGTCCTCCGTTAACCTCATTAAATCATTATAGTCGGCGTAAGCCCAATAAAGCTCCATTAATGTGTACTCGGGATTATGTGTTACATCTATATCCTCGTTTCTAAATACCTTACCTATCTCAAATACCTTATTAAATCCACCTNTTATGAATCTCTTCAAGTAAAGCTCTAAGCTGATTCTGAGGTACCAATCCTCATCCAAGGCATTTACGTGGGTCTTAAACGGTTTTGCTAATGCACCGCCGTAAACCGGTTGAATGACTGGGGTCTCCACCTCCATGAATCCCTTGGAATAAAGGAACTCCCTGAGCTCCTGGGTAGCCTTGAATCTTATATACATGGACCTACGGGCAGATGCATTGTATAGGAAATCCAAGTACCTATGGGAGTATCGCCACTCTGTTGTATAGCTGGACCAGTCGGGCGGATCCAAAAGAGCCTTGGCTAGTAACTTGTAGTCAAGCACTAGTAGGGTGAGCTCGCCCTTCATCGTATAGAATAAATTGCCCTTAACTCCGATTATGTCGCCTCTATCTATGTACTTAAGGAATAAGTCATACTTATCGCCCAACTCGTTGATTCTTAGATATAATTGAAGTCTTTCCCCCTCATCAAATATATCCACGAATGTTGCCTTACCATGAGGCCTAATATTAGCTATCCTACCGGCCGTGCTGATGTTTGATGCTATTATATTCATTTCCCTTGTGGGGCCATTAAAAGGATGAGCGGCGCCCAGTTCCCGCACCTCATGTATTGTATGAGTTACCTCATACTTATGTGGGTATGGATCAATACCCGCATCCCTAAGCAACTTAAGTACTTGAAGCCTTTCCTGATTCCATTGTGGAGCTGACACTGCTCAGCAATGAGCCTCAGCATTTAAAGCTTTAGCAGGGCCAAGGCAATTAATTAGGGAAGGCAAATAATATTTTCTCTAGACCGATTAGTTTAATAATTATTCAAGAATTATGAGATGCATGGAATTATCAAGTCAAGCATTTAAGCCTGGCGATTTAATACCAGTTAAATATACCTGTGATGGAGAGGACATATCCATACCGTTAACATGGAGCAAACCCAGGAGCCAACCTAAATCATTTGTGGTGATAATGGATGACCCGGATGCACCAATGGGGACATTCACTCATTGGGTTCTATATAATATTCCTCCCACCATAACATCGTTGCCGGAAGGAGTACCAAAACAAAAAGAAACTCCTCAAGGTCTCCAGGGCATCAATGATTTCGGGGAAGTCGGCTATGGTGGACCTTGTCCCCCAAGGACTCATCAACCTCATAGGTATTTCATAAGGCTTTACGCACTTGATGCTGTTCTAGACCTTAAGGGAGGCGCAAGAGTAGATGATGTGAAAACCGCCATGAATAATCATATAATTGAAACCGTAGAACTAATGGGTAGGTATGGCAGGAAAAAATAAGGGAGTTTACGGGCTTATAGTTAGTCTAATTAACAAATCAATTGTACTTCACCACGAGTTAGAGCCAGGTAATTATGCATATATAGGTCGCGCCATGAATGGACTGGAAAACAGGTTGAGCAGATACATGAAACCCATTCGAAAACCACATTGGCACATAGATTACCTATTAATGATTGCCAGACCCATAGCCATAGTGACTGCATTAACCGAGGATCCCCGCATGGAACATGAAGCAGCATGTATCTTGGCATCTACCAATAAGTATATACGGGGATTCGGTTCCACGGATGATGATTGCCCTTCCCATTTATTCATGGGTGAGGNAGATGATGTGGTAAACGCATTCGCTAGTCTTGGTTTGAGGCCTAACGTGAATTATTTGGGCTGATAAAACGAACGACAAACCTCGCCCTTCAGGGCGGGGAGGAGGTCAGTTCAATCGATGAGAAGAGAAACTTATTATCACTTATTCTATTAACCTCCACAGCGAATGCCTTACCGAATGAGTAGTTCAATATGCCATTTATGAAGCCCAAGAGGAATTGCGAGTTAGCATCCGAATCAAATGGATCAGTGACCTGGATCCTAGAGTAATCGGGCGTTGCATTATAATCGTTGAAGTAGCCCATGGCGTTCGCCATATCCATTACTAGAGAAACAACATAGTGNCCCCCATTAATTATCGATGCATCATTCAATATCGACGCGGCATAATCAAACCCAAACCTGAAGAGCGAGTACCTTGAGTATAAATCATTTACTCTCCGTGTAAACGATGCAATTAAATTCTTCCTAATTAGCGCTATGATATCCATATTCATTAATGGAATCGACCTAATTAACTCTATCTCCGGTAACTTCATTGCTTCATTTAATGATTCCTCGCTGATGCTTCCTTCCACCTCTATTANCGCTGCGCTTCCTCTCCGTATTATTTGAAGAAGCACTGAGTCCCTTGATATTATATTGATCAAGTTAATTAAATTCGCCTTAGGCAAGCGTAGTTTAACTATTAACCAGACCATGCATTACGTCCACAGAAAACAAATAATAAACTATCGTCTATTTTTCCCCTCATTAAACGCCATACAGATGCTGTAGTATAAATATTTAAATGCAGATTAACTGGCAGCCCCATGTTTAATCCCCCTCATTGGTTAGAGGAATTAAGTGGGGAAAGCAAGCCTCTTGAGAAGGCCATTCATGGCGATAAATTATCGGTGAATGAAATAGCTGATTTAATTCAGTCGCCTTTTCATGCATTGGCGGCTGCAGCCGATTACTTCGCGCGATTAGTTAAAGCGAATAGGGGAAGTTTCATCAGGAACATTTATTTAACATATACGAATATCTGTGTAACTAATTGCACGTTTTGTGCCTTCTATGCTAGGCCGGGAAGCGAACGTGGTTATGTATTGGAGCCGCGGCGGTTGGCTTTAATTGTGGAGAGGGCTTGGAGGGAAATGGGGATCAAGGAGGTTCACATGGTTGGGGGCAATAATCCCGACCTCGAATTCAGTTATTATGAGGAGCTAATAAGAAGCATTAAACAGGCTGCGCCTAATATAAGTCTAAAGGCATTCACTGCCGAGGAAATATGGTTTATTTCGAAAACAACGGGCAATAGCGTAAGGGAGGTGCTGGAGAGATTTAAGGAATTAGGGCTGGATGCAATGCCGGGCGGTGGAACCGAGATCCTGGATATCGATATACAGAAACGCATTGCGCCCCTGAAGGCTAGTCCAGAGGATTACTTATCGGTTCAGGAAGAGGCCCATAGGTTAGGCATAAAAACCAATTCCATAATGATGTATGGACATATAGAGGAGCCAATACATGTGGCGAGGCATATAGCTAAATTAATTGAGCTCCAGAGGCGGGCCCCTGGACTTGTATCCTTTATACCTGTTAGATTTAATCCAGGCAATACGCCGCTGGGTAGAATAATTAATGGAAAGGCTAGGCTGGATGGCCAATATGATCTAAGGATAATAGCTGCTTCCCGCCTAGCCATGCTTGGATTAGTTGATAATATAGTTGCGTATTGGGTGTCTATGGGCGATAAATTAGCCCAGGCAGCGTTGGCCCACGGTGCAAATGATCTAGGTGGAACATTTTATAACGAGGCAGTTATATCGGCGGCAAGCGGCAAGGAAGCCGCAGGCAAGAGGGCTGGGGAATTAATCTATATGCTTAAAAGTGCTGGTTGGGATCCCTATGAGCGGGATACAGTTTATGAGCAATATACGCCCATTGGCGATGCATTGTGACGATATATGTGGTGCCCCCATATAGATACGCTGCTCCCCTAATAAGAAGTCTTCGCGACGCTGGAATAACTATACTCACCGCGCTACCGCCTGATGCCTACTCTATGATAAGGAGAGGAGAGGCAGATGCTGGATTAGTGCCAATACGTATGTTGATAGATGGGGAATTAATGCCTGTGCCGGGCCCTATGGTATACAGCCATGATGAGACCATGAGCGTATTAGTGGTATCGCATGAGAGGCTCAATCTACATGAATGCAGATCGGTGGTGGCTTCGCCGGAGAGCCGATCGGCAATTACATACTTATTAATTGCAATTAGGAAGCTAGGCCTCGAGGTCAAGTTCATGGTAGGTTCAAGCCCGCGTGCATCTGATCTCTTATCAATTGCCCCATGCGCATTGGTTTTAGGCGATGAAGCACTGAGGGCGCGTCGCTTCTTTAACATAGTTATAGATGTAGGTGCATTGGTCAAGAATAGTCTTGGCATAAGTCCGGTATATGCCGCAACAGGTGCATTGCCAAGCAAGGCTGAAAGCATTAGCCTGGACCATATTGAACCTAGATTTGATCCGTATGATGCGATTGAGACAGCCAGAGTAACTGGTTTAAGCATTGAGGAGTCCAGGAGGTACCATGAGTCGATAATTAAGTTAAAATATGATGAGAGGTTATTAAGTACAGCCATGAATTTGCTAAGTGATGGCATTGCCATTCATGGGCTAACAAGGAATTAGGGATTAAATAGTATTTCATTAATGTTGGGGCAATGTTGGATTATACACACGGGGAAAACCTCGCCATTTATGGCGGGATGGTGGAAATACTTTAAATATTTGATATGGGGGTCGATTTAGTGATTAATATGGCTAAATTAGTCATTGCCCATACCCCGGATCCAGATGATGCCTACATGTTTTATGGATTAGTGAGCGGCGCTGTTTCTGTGCCTGGATTCGATGAGGTGGAGCAGATAGTTGAGGATATAGAGACCCTAAATAAGAAAGGGATAGGAGGCTGGAATGTTGATGTAACTGCGCTGAGCGCTCATGCGTATGCATATGTTATGGATAGATACTACTTATTGAGGACCGGCGTAAGCATGGGGGAGGGATATGGTCCTATGGTTGTTGCCAAGAGAAGGATGCAATTAAGCGGAATAAAAATAGCTGTTCCAGGGGAGTACACCACTGCTAGGCTACTACTTAAGCTAGCCACTGGCGGTAACTACTCCGAGATTTTCGTGAGGTTCGATAAGATAATTGATATGGTGCTGAATGAAGAGGTCGATGCCGGATTGTTGATTCACGATGCGCAATTAACATATAGCGACATGGGTCTATTAAATATATTCGACTTATGGCAGTGGTGGAAGAGAATATCTAATGGCCTTCCCATGCCTCTAGGTGTGGATGTCGTTAATAAGAGGCTTGGAAGGAGTGCAGCGATCAACATAAGGAAGGCCATACAGGAAAGCATTAGGTATGCATGGAACCATGATGAAGAGGCAATTAATTATGCATCCAAGTTCTCTAGAACCGGGAGAAGAATAGGGGAATTCGTTAAGATGTATGTAAATCAAAGAACCCTTGATATGGGCGATGATGGGATCAGGGCCCATGAATTGCTTTATAGGCTTGCCCATAGCATGGATTTGCCGGGAGGCACAATAGAGGTCGCTTAGTTTGCACTAATTGAAAATGTAATAATTGCTGACCTACTCCCTGCCCTTGGAAGGGGCGGGGTTTGTCGTTTGTTTTATCAACATATCCGCGTTTTATGTTCAATTAAATTTAAAAGAATCATATTGGCAATTACCATTATGGAACTGGAATTAATTATATATAAATACATTTTATTTTTATTACTACAAATATAGATAGTTCTACATTTAATTAGTCCTAGGTGAGAAAAAATTTTTAAGGGATAACTATCGCTATTCGTTATGCGCGGTTTATCTAAAAACCGTGGAATATCAAAAACAGTACTAACTGCAATAATAGTAATAGTGGTAGTAGTTATAGTTGGTGCAGTAATGGCTACTTATCATCCATCCACGGTAACTACCCCAACCACCACCTCGCCGACTCCTGTGACTACTACTTCCACCACGACTCCAGTAACAACTTCAACTACTACCTCTACAACGNCTCCAGTAACTTCTGTAACTGTGGTCTCCAATAAGACGATAACAATAGCTCCCCCTAACTCCAGCGAATTGATCGATATATCGTTGACTTTCTCGCCGGATGCATTAGATCCAGCAACCGGCTTCTATACGGTTGACACGAGTACATTTAATTCCGTATATCAGGGATTAGTGACTTGGAATCCCAATAATTACTTCCAAGTGGAGCCAAGCCTTGCCACAAACTGGACAATAAGCCCGAATTACAAAACCTATACGTTCACGCTTAGGAAGGGCGTTTACTTCTCTGATGGCGAAGCATTCAATGCAACCGTGGTTTGGTTCAGCCTATACCGTACAATAGTAATGGGGCAAGGTGTCGGCATATCGAATTACCTTAGATTGCTCTTCAGCGCAAAGCAATTCATAGCAACTGGTTATACTATACCATGGGGTGCATGCAATGCTTTGTCTAACGTTACTGGAAATACAGCCTATTTAAACAATGCATCCCTATGTGCAAATGCATTGGCTAATGTGTTAAGCAACTTTAATGTTCATAATTCCACAATTCAGAAATTAATGAGTTACCCCAACCAGGGAGNTGTTGTTCTAGGTCCTTATACAGTTCAAATAAATCTGCTTCACCCCTATAGGTTATTCCTGCTCGATTTGGCTGCTTGGTGGGGTTCCGTGGTCCCGCCGGGCTATGTTGATGCACACGGCGGTGTACAGCCAATGACAACCAATAGTTATACTGATCAATATGGTTTGCCTGGAACTGGACCATACGAGATATATAAGGTTGTTGGAACTCCAGGTGAATTCACGGAGATCATACTAAAGGCCAATCCCAATTATTGGGGCAATAATTATCCAAACGGCACTTTACCTGTATTGGATCAGCCGGCTCACATACCGATAATAGAGGAGGAGATAGCTTTATCTCACACGGATAGGGTTAGTTTATTTGATTCCAATGACGCACAGATATCAACGGTGTCTCCGCAATTCTTTGGGCAAATGTATGATGGATATGAGTATTCAAAGTACTTGGCTCCGCAAGATATAATATCCTTCTTCGGCTACATGCCGGCCGGCGTCCTCTATATATCTATGAATAACGCAAGATGGCCAACTAATATAACTGACTTTAGGTTGGCTGTAGTACATGCTATAAACTCGACTGCATTACTTTATACCTATTATTCACCACTGCTGCATAAGTTGCTGGCCGAAGAATATCTTGGTCCATCTAATCCACAATATGCGCCTCTTGGATTCTATGATCCAGATAATTTGCCCAATTATACTTATTCACCTAATCTAGCCATTGAGTACTTAAATAAGTCCGGTTGGCAGGGAGACTTCTATACCGTATTACCTAATGGAACTGAAATAGGTAACCCCAATGGGCAAAGGCTGCCTACAATACCGATAACAGTAATTCCGCCGGTCACTCCCCTTGCTGAAGAACAATTAACCATAATCAGTCAAGATCTGAACCAGATAGGAATACCAACTACGATAAGCTATGCAACTACCGCGGAGACCGATCAATGGACGGCGCCAAGTACTACTGCTAGAATGGTTTCGCTGGGTTGGGTGCCAGATTGGCCTGACCCGATTTATCAATTAATGTACTCCATACTCAATGTGGCTAATGGCGGTATTTCCGGCAATATGGCTTGGTTCAATAATTCAGTCGTCAATAACTTGACTGCCACTGCGCCATTTATCACGAATGCACAAGAGCAGGAGCAAATGGTTGCTGAGATCTATAACATTACATATAATGAGGCTCCATATTACTGGTTACCGTGGCCTGAGTACTACCTCTTTACACAGCCATATCTGAAGGGCATTACTTGGACGTGGGATGATTACTTCTACAATACCATGTATTACCAGCCAGTCACGATAAATATAATTACGTACTCCAACGGAACCCAAGTGACTAAGGTACTTAATTAATGATCTAAGAAATATATCTATTTTCAAAAATACTTATTTTCCCAATATTTATTGATTTATTATAGAAATACATAAAATTTAAATAATATTGCCATTGGTGCGTTTATATGGCTGGCTCTGGGTTTTTGGTATTCCTGCTGCGCAGGATAATAAATGCATTTGTAACATTAATATTGTTAATATTGCTTATGTTTGTAATGGTTCACGCGATCTATAGAAACCCCCTTGGCACTTGCACGCCTTTATGCCGGCCCCAGGCCTACCATGGCTCAGTTAGAAGCCATAGTTAAGCAATACAACTTAAATGCGCCACTTTATATTCAGTTCTTTAATTATCTATATGATATATTCACAGGCAATCTTGGGTATGATCCGATATACAAGGAACCAGAGGCAACAATAATAATGCATTACTTGCCCATTACGTTATCATTCACTATACCCGCCGTTATACTGACCGTCATAATAGGAATGACACTGGGGGCAGTGGCTGCCGGCAACAGGAATAAGGTACCAGATTACTTAACTCGTGCCTTCTATATATTTACTTGGTCATCACCGCCGTACTTCATTGCATTATTGTTATTGCTCATATTCGCATTCTGGCTGCCGGGCATTACACATGGAGCTATTGGATTGCCGGCTTCCGGTTACGTTAATGAATTATTGCCGGCTCCTAAGCCAATAACCGGTGTTCCGTTAATTGATTCATTAATAGAATCGGATTGGCCATACTTCATTAGTTACTTGGAACATATGATACTGCCCATGCTTGCTGTAGCGTTGTATAGCTTCGGTATATATACAAGGATGGCTAGAAATACTATGCTTGATGTGTTGGATAGCGATTATGTTAGATTAGGATACGCAAAGGGTTTATCCAAGAGAAGAGTGGTGTATGGCATAGGTCTCCGCAACGCAATGATACCGCTTGTGACGCTAATGGTTCTTGCATTTGCACTATCTTGGTCTGGAGCATTTGTTGCAGAGGATGTATATGCATATCATGGCATGGGCTATATAACAACCGTTGCAATAACTAGCGTTGATCCATTAATGATATATGATATAACGTTTTTTGTAGGAGTCTCGGTTATCGTGGCTAACTTCATAGCAGATATACTGTATGGAGTTTTAGATCCGAGGGTGAGGATCACATGATGGAGCAACAGTCAACCGAGAAACAAATCGACATACTTGGATGGATCCGCCTAATAGCTAGAGACCCAGCTGGTTTGCTGGGATTAGTGATAGTTTCCGCATTCGTTATATGGGCTATTATTCAGGGATCACTTGAAATACTTGCTGCTGAGATGCATGATCCACGCCTTGCAATTCTCCTACTGCCCCATAATCCACTTAGCATATCTCAGACCACATCTCTTTTGCCGCCATCTTGGAAATACATAATGGGAACAAATGCAGATGGCCAGGATATATGGTCCAGGATATTATATTCAATACCATATAGTGCAGCTTATCCCGCATTTGTGGTAGTATTATCGGCCATATTAATTGGTTCATTGCTTGGAATAGCCGCCGGCTACTTCGGCGGTTGGTGGGATGAGGTATTGATGAGAGTTACAGATGCATTTTTATCAGTACCAGCCATAGTGCTTGCAATAGTTGTGGCCGTATTACTTCATGCAAGCTTCATAGGAATGATATATGCATTCATCATAATTTGGTGGCCAATATATGCTAGATTATTTAGAGCTGAGACTCTTCGAGTCAAATCCATGGATTTCATAGCAGCTGCCCAATTATATAGGGTATCTCCGTTAAAGTTATTCACGAAGTACCTGTTCATAAATACAGTTGACCCGATAATAGCGTACGCCATGCTTGATTTCGGCAATGTCATATTAACCGCCTCCATACTTAACTTCATAGGAGTAGGCCTCCAGCCAGGCACCCCTATATTGGGCGAAATGGCTTCTGATGGCGTTTCCTATGGCTTCCCAAGATATTGGTGGTGGGCGATATATCCCAGCTTAGCGGTATTAGTGATAGCGCTGGGCTTTGTTTTGCTTGGAGATAGGTTACAGGACATAATAGGNGGGAGAGGTGCATATTAAGGGTGATGATATGCTTCTGAAGATCCGTGATCTTAATGTTGGGTATAAGACTATCTTCGGAAAACTAAATGTGCTCAGCGATGTTAATCTCGATATAGATAAAGATGAGATAGTTGGCATAGTTGGGGAGAGCGGAAGCGGGAAATCAACTCTGGGTCACACAATAACTAGGCTTCTACCGCCAAGCGCAATAGTATCAGGCTCGGTGCATATAGATGGGGTTGACATGCTTTCCCTCAGCGAGAACGCCATCACTAAGTATAGGGGGACAACTGTATTCATGATTCTTCAGAATCCATTCACTAGCCTTAACCCTGTTAAGACAGTTGGTTACCAATTGCTTGAAGCCGCGCGCATACGCATGCAGCGAGATGGCGAGGCATGGAACGAGGATAGGGGGTATGATGCCTCCATTAATGCGCTAAAGGAGCTGAGGTTTCCTGATCCCGAGGTAATAATGAGGAAGTATCCCCATCAATTATCCGGGGGACAGATACAGAGGGTGGTGCTGGCCATGGCGCTCATACTTAAGCCTAAGGTCTTGATAGCTGATGAACCGACATCTGCACTTGATGTAACAATTCAAGCCCAGGTAGTTAATCTATTTAAGGACCTCAACAAGGAATTAAATACTGCCATACTATTCATAACGCACGATATTAGCCTAGCATATGTCATCTCCACGAGACTAGTTGTACTTTATGCCGGCAGGATAATGGAGGATGGCGAAGTTGATTCCGTAGTTAAGGAGCCCATGCATCCATATACGCAGAAATTAATAGCTGGAGTCCCCGACATGTCTAAGTTCACTACTCCCGACGTGAGGTTAGAATCAATACCGGGCCAACCGCCATCCTTCATGAATTTACCAAGCGGCTGCAAATTCAACCCTAGGTGTCCATTTGTGAAGGATATTTGCAAGAGCCAGGAGCCGCAACTGATTAAAACTGATTCAAGGAGAATGGTGAGGTGCTGGCTATATGAGTGACTTAATAAAAATAGAGAACGTTAAGAAGTATTACCTAGCGTATAAGATAGGGATACTGGATAGGCTTGCAGGCAGGAAGCCCGTATATGTTAGGGCGGTTGATGATGTGTCCCTAGAAATTAGGGAGAGCGAGGTCATGGGCCTCATAGGGGAGAGCGGAAGCGGGAAAACGACGCTGGGCAAGTTATTAGTCACTTTAGAGCCAGTGGATAGCGGCAAGTTTTACTTCATGGGCAAGGAGGTAAATAATTCGACAATCAATTTCGTGCGGGACAATGTCGCAATGGTTTTTCAGAATCCCTATAGCTCACTAAATCCCAGGCTTAGCGTGAGAGAGATAATCTCTGAACCATTAGGCCATATAGACGATAAGAGGGTTGCCGAGACCATGGAGCTAGTTGGATTAAATTATAAAGAACACGCACGCAAGAGACCGCGGGAATTATCTGGCGGACAAGTCCAGAGGGTTGCAATCGCTCGGGCAATAGTTAAGAACGCTAAGTTCATTGTTTTGGATGAGCCAACCTCAGCATTGGATGCATCGCTTCAAGCCCAGGTGCTTAATTTATTGCTTGACATAAAGAGCAAATTGGGCCTCACATACCTATTCATAACTCATAACATGGCTGTGGCTTATTATGTGGCTGATAGGGTTGCAATAATGTATGCCGGCAAGATAGTTGAGTATGGAGAGAAAGAGAAAGTATTCAGGAAGCCCGCCCATCCATATACCCAATCATTGATGTCGTCAATACCTAAGATGAGCGAGAAGGACTTAAAGCCGCCCTCCGGCGAGGTTCCGAGCCTAATTGATCCGCCGCCGGGCTGTAGATTCAATCCAAGGTGTCCATTTGCCATGGATATATGCTCAAAGAAGGAACCGCCCTTAATAGATTATGAGGGACGGAAAGTGGCTTGCTGGCTATATAACAAGTAGGAAATGCTTATACTTATAGGTTAGGCCCTTGTCTTTTTCACTTGCATAATAATTACTGCCAGCGTAGCAAGGATGATTGCAATAATTATATATGTATCGCCTAACTTAAAAACATTGCTTATCAGGCTCCATTTTTGGCCTAAATAGTATCCCATTACAGTTAAACTGGTGATCCATATGATTGATCCAATGAATGTATAGAGCATGAATTCTCGAATATCCATATTGGCTATCCCGGCCGGTATTGATATTATTGATCTAAGGCCAGGAATAAATCTGGCTATTAAAATCGATATTTTACCCCTAGTGTTGAACCAATGCTCGGCCCTTGCTAATTCCTGTTCCCTAATCCCCAAGTACTTGCCGATCCTAAGTACAAGCGGTCGACCGGCTATTCGACCGATCCAATAATCAATGAGTGAACCAAGCAATGATGCTGCCGTGGATACCAATATCACTAGGGTCAGATTCATATAACCCAGAAATGATAAGTATCCCTCATATGGTAATATCAATTCGCTTGGCACTGGAAACGAGGCTGATTCCATCGTCATCAATATAAATGCGCCAATATAACTGGTTTTTTCCAGCACATATAGTGGCCCATCAAAAATAACTAGCCTAATCATGATCGCCATATAATTGATATACTGGGCAATCACTGGATTTACTTTGTCCAGTGCTGGATCGATAATCGGCGTTTCTGTAATATCTAGAACTATGAGCATAGCTATGATTATAGATATCATGCCAAACCCAAATCCCAGCCTATTCATTAATTGAATTGAGCAAGTTAGTTTAAAAATGTTGTCTCCATGCCTCAAATCATTCACTGAAACCCCACCTTGGCTTCCCCACAGTCCTTAGAGACCCGCGTATGTATGGGATATTTGCTGTACCTTTCGGGATAATTCTCCCCGCACTGGAGTGCTTCCACCTAGTACTTCCATTCTCATGGGTCTCCTCATATATGAAACGAATCTTAGAATCATGTCCCTCTCATCTCCGCCACATCCATGCCAAACTCCTCTAAGTCTCATCATGGATCATCTCCAACCTACACAGCCCCTTAAAGGGTGGTTACTTAACGTATAGAATGCAGGTTTGTGATTCTAGCCCAGCCGCATTCAGCAATGATAATGCACCGCTGCCTGGTGCAATTACTATTACCGCCAAATTTTTTGATCCCTCTTCTAGCGTGGAGTGAATAGTTAATGTCTTTATATAGGCGTTTATGGAGCTAGTTACCGTAACTGAATTGCTTGCCGTACTGGTTGGAATTATGGTGGCTAGGCTCCATGAATTATTGCCTATGTTGAGTACCGTATTAAATGCTATTAATGGTCCTGCGTGGTTTGGAATTATCAGCAAAACATAGACTTGTGGAGACTGCGTCTGCTCCCAGTTAAGCATCTGATTACGCGTTGCTTGGCTAATGGTGCCGCTTCCAATTAGCGTTGCATTGTTTGCTTGTGGTATTAGGGTTAAGTTGCATGATACACCATTGGTGAGGTTACCATATAGGGCCATGTACGTTGATGCGATTTTATACTCGTACTTAATTTGGTTATAGCTTGAGTTAAGCGAGTTAAGCGTATTGTTGAGTTGACTTATTTTCTGACTAAGCAATGAATTATTCAGTTTGAGGGCTGAATTTGCGCTTATTATGTTGCTTAATTCAGTGGTGAGAGACTCGTTTCTATTGGTTAGTAAGGACACTGTTTCCTTATAGGAANTGATTTCCTGAGCTAATACAGTATTATTATTGAGTGATTGCGTTAAGTTGGCTCTGCAGTAATTCAATTGAGCGGACTCCACCATTAGTTTGTTCGTTAAGTTAAGGTAGGTCCTATTAAATCCAGCATATAAATTGCTTAGTGTGTTTAATGATATAGATACTTGGGTATAGCTTGAGTAGAGCGATGCATAAGCCGACTCAAGCCTGGAATACTCGTAACTTAATTGATTATATGCTATCCGTGTTTCCGCATATAAATTNATGTACAACACTATCATGGCGGCCAATGCAATTACCAGAGCAACCAAGAGAATACGCTCTGTATCCACTTAATTATTTGGAAAACAAGTTTATTAAATCTATTGATTCGGCATAATGAATCATAATATAAATAATTTATATATTCATGAAACGCCTTGCAAGCCACCGGCCATGTGTGAGCTGGCTCCCACCCACACATGGTTGGAAACCCATCAAGCAAAGGCACACAATTCAGACCCTTCCCATCCTCCCTTATTCTCCTTGGATACAAGTATTTTACGGGTTAGCCTAAATTTAAGGTAGTCTAGTTAGGATAAACCCTTATACTCTATTTTATCCCTGACCGGTTCTGCCTAAAATTTTCAAGTGATTAGGCGCAATGTGGAGGCCGTGGATAAGGCTGCCCAATTAATTCAATGAATCCATGCCAGCTGGATTAAATGGATAAGCATATTAATAAAACGAA